>NZ_JAKUSO010000040.1:0-12701 GCF_022449305.1 Oceanibaculum sp.
GACCAGGTTGCCGTGGTGATCGCCGAGAGCCGATCCCAGGCCAAGGACGCCGCCGAGCTGATCGAGGTCGATTACGAACCGCTGTCGGCCATCGCCAACCCGAAGAAGGCGCTGGAAAGCGGCGCGCCGCAGGTCTGGGACGAGGCGCCGGGCAATCTCTGCTATGACTGGGTGCTGGGCGACGAGGCGGAGATCGACGCTGCCCTCAAGGGCGCGCACCATGTGACCAAGATCGAGCTGGTGAACAACCGGCTGGTGCCGAACGCGATGGAGCCGCGCGCGGCGGTCGGCGAATATGACCGCTCGACCGGCGACTACACGCTCTACACCACCAGCCAGAACCCGCATGTCATCCGCCTGCTGATGGGCGCCTTCGTACTACAGATCCCGGAGCACCGGCTGCGCGTCGTGGCGCCGGATGTCGGCGGCGGCTTCGGCTCGAAAATCTACCATTATGCCGAGGAGGCGATTGTCACCTGGGCCTCGGCCAAGGTGAATCGGCCGATCAAATGGACCGCCGAGCGGTCGGAAAGCTTCATGACCGACGCGCATGGCCGTGACCATGTCACGACCGCGCATCTGGCGATGGACAAGGATGGCAAATTCCTGGCGCTGAAGGTCGAGACCATCGCCAATATGGGCGCCTACCTCTCCACCTTCGCGCCCTGCGTGCCGACCTATCTCTACGCCACGCTGCTGGCCGGCGTGTACACCACGCCGAAGATCTTCGCCAATGTGAAGGCGGTATTCACCCACACCGTGCCGGTGGATGCCTATCGCGGTGCCGGCCGGCCGGAGGCGACCTACCTGCTGGAGCGCATCGTCAGCCAGGCCGCGCGCGAGATGGGGCTGGACCAGGCGGAGCTGCGCCGGCGCAACTTCATCAAGCGCGAGCAGTTCCCCTACCAGACACCGGTTGCCCTGATGTACGATTCGGGCGATCCCGGCGGCTGCATGGAAAAGGCGCTGAAGCTGGCCGACTATGCCGGCTTCGAGGCGCGCCGCAAGGAAGCCGCCTCACGCGGCAAGTACCGCGGCATCGGCTTCTCCACCTATGTCGAGGCCTGCGGCATCGCTCCGTCTGCGGTCGTCGGCTCGCTTGGCGCGCGCGCCGGCCTCTATGAGTGCGGCCAGGTGCGCGTGCATCCCACCGGCAGCGTGACCGTCTTTACCGGCACGCACAGCCACGGCCAAGGGCATGAGACGACCTTCGCGCAGCTGGTGTCAGACCGGCTGGGCATCCCCATCGAGAATGTCGATGTGGTGCATGGCGACACGGCGAAGATTCCGTTCGGCATGGGCACCTATGGCTCGCGCTCTCTGGCGGTCGGCGGCGTGGCCATCGACAAGGCGCTGGAGAAGGTGATCACCAAGGCGAAGAAGATCGCAGCCCATCTGCTGGAAGCCGCCGAAGCCGACATCGTCTTCGAGAATGGCGAGTTCAAGGTGGCCGGTACCGACCGCAAGAAGGCGTTCGGCGAAATCTCGCTGGCTGCCTATGTGCCGCACAACTACCCGATCACCGAGCTGGAGCCGGGGCTGGAGGAGACTGCCTTCTTCGACCCGCTGAACTTCTCCTATCCCGGCGGCGCGCATCTGTGCGAGGTCGAGATCGACCCCGATACCGGCGTGACCGAGGTGGTGAACTTCGTCGCGGTAGACGATTTCGGCAAGGTCATCAACCCGATGATTGTCGAGGGCCAGGTGCATGGCGGCCTCGCCCAGGGCATCGGCCAGGCGTTGCTGGAGAATTGCGTCTATGACGAGCAGGGCCAGTTGCTGACCGGCTCCTACATGGACTACACCATGCCGCGTGCCGATAATCTGCCGAACTTCACCCTCGACACGCACAATGTGCCCGCACCCGACAACCCGCTGGGGGTGAAGGGCTGCGGCGAGGTGGGCGCCATCGGCTCGCCGCCGGCCGTCATCAATGCGGTGATCGATGCGCTGAGCCCGCTTGGCATCACCGATATCTCCATGCCGGCCACGCCCGCCAAGGTGTGGCAGGCGATCCGCTCCGCCCGCCCGCCGCTGGCAGCCGAATAGACCGCGTTCAGACCCGATCCAGACGAGGACGTCATCATGTACAATTTCGACTATACCCGCCCCTCCTCGCTCGACGAGGCGCTGAAGGCGCTCTCCTCCGGCGACGAGGTGAAGCTGATGGCCGGCGGGCAGACCCTGATCCCGACGCTGAAGCAGCGCCTGGCGCAGCCGACCAAGGTGATCGACCTGTCCGGCATCGCCGAGCTGAAGGGCATCAAGGTCGAGGGCAACAGCGTGGTGATCGGCGCGATGACGCCGCATGCTGCCGTCGCCGACTCGGCCGAGGTGAAGGCGAAGATCCCGGCGCTGGCCAGCCTGGCGCACGGTATCGGCGACCCGCAGGTGCGCAACCGCGGCACGCTGGGCGGCTCAATCTCCAACAATGATCCCGCGGCCGACTATCCGGCAGCGCTGATGGCGCTGGGGGCCACGGTGCACACCAACAAGCGGCAGCTCGCCGCCGAGGATTTCTTCGACGGCATGTTCTCGACCGCGCTGGCAGAAGACGAGATCGTCACCAAGGTCGCCTTCCCGATCCCGGAGAAGGCGGCCTATGCCAAATTCGCCCAGCCGGCCAGCCGCTATGCCCTGGTCGGCGTGTTCGTCGCCAGGACCGGCGGCGGCGTGCGCGTCGCGGTGACCGGCGCTGGCGAAGGCGGCGTGTTCCGGGTGGGCGATTTCGAGAGTGCCCTGTCCGCCAATTTCTCGGCCTCTGCGCTGGAGGGTGTTGCCGTGTCCGCTGACGGGCTGAATGGCGACATCCATGGCAGCCCGGAATATCGGGCGCATCTGATCGGCGTTATGGCAAAGCGCGCGGTTCAGGCCGCCGGCTGACCCTCCTCACAAGCGACTAGCGACCAACGCCCTCCCCCAGCGGAGGGCGTTTTCTTTTGTGTGCTGGACAGGCCCCGAATGAAGGCATCCCACCAACGGTCTTGACCATAATCTCGCCTTAAATAAGAATGACTATCACTTGCATAGCAAGTCGGGCGGGACGAGAACATGACAGGCGTGGAACCGGAAAAAACCATGGTGACCGTGAAGGCCAAGCCCAACGCGCGTGAGAGAGCCCTCGCCCCGGTCGATCTCCGCGACTGCCAGCATGACCGGCTGGCCATGCCCTTCGCGGAGCAATTCTCCCTGTGGGCGATGCGGCTCTGGGTCGATGGCCGGCGCGGGCAACCTGTGGAGTATGCGCTGGAAGGCGCGTTCCGTCGGCTGCACCGGCCCGATGCGCTGCGCAGCCTGGAGCTGTTCATGCTGTCGCTGGCGCATGGCGCCATCCGCCCGATCCGTCTCTGGCCCGCCTGCAGCCGTCCGGTCAGCGACGACGAGGCCCGGCTGCTTGACCTGTTGCGCTACAGCCAGGCGGGAGAGCAATTCGCGCCTGCCCTGCTCTGCCGCTCCTTCCTGCGCCCTGCCGCCGCCGCCGTCGCTGCCCGGCTGGGGCGCGATCTCGCGCTGGAGCTGGCCGGGGCCGGCCTGCATTTCCCCCTAGGCACCGCCGCCCAGCATGAGGTCCATCATGGATAACGGATGCGAAACGCACCTGAATAATCCGCATGAGGGTGGGGACTCCTTCGCCGCGCTCGACAATGGCCGGAAACTGTTGCTCTGGGGCATCCGGGTCTGGGTTGCCGGGTTGCGGCAAAACTGGCCGCCGGTACAGACGCGCGAGACGCTGATGGAAGGTTTCGCGCTGGCCTATGCGCTGGATGCCATCGATCCGCTGGAAGGCATGATGAGCATTCTGGCCGGCGGCTCCAGCCGGCAGGTCGCTGTGAATTGCCCGCGCTGTCCCGGCGTTACCGAAGATGAGCAGCTCCTGCTCGATCTCGTCTCGCTGTGCCAGCAGCGCCGGTTACGCCGCCATATGGACCGGGAGGATGCTTTCGGCCGGCTGGCCAAGCCGATCCTGACTCCGGCCACCATCCGCCTGTTCGAGCTGCCGGCCCTGCTGCTGGCCGATTGCCTGCTGCGCGCCGGCATTCAGCTGCCGCCGAAAGGCACCGACATCATACGAACAGGGCGTGCCGCATCAGGACGTCCGGATGCGGGCAATATCCTGCCCTTCATCCACCCGGCCTCGCCCCACCTGCATTGAGGCGGGTCAGCTCGCCATGACGCGGAAGGCGGTCAGCCAGCCATAGGTCATGACCACCATCAGCAGGGCGAAGCTGCCGAACACGGCAACGCTGCTGAGCACCCGGTCCATCGCATTCAGAGTCTGTTCCGACATGACACTCTCCCTCGCTAGATCATTACTGGCGGGAAGAGTGCCGCATGTTCTGCTCCTTCGTCAAGAACAAAACATGAACATTGTTAGTCGTTTGTTTTTGCTTCTTATTTCAGGTCAAAGAACGGCGCTGCCTTCAGAATCTTGTTCTCCTGACGGGCGACATAGCCCGCTTCGGCACTCTTGGCGAGGTAGGCCTGCCAGGCCGGGTCGGCCTGCAACGCGCCGCGCTTCGCCTCACGGTCGGCCAGCGACTCGTACTTCCACATATGGATGACCTGATTCAGCGGGCCGATATCCGTCACAGTGAAGTAGCCGAAGGGCTGGCCCAGATGCTTCAGCTGCACGGGGAAGCCTTCAGTGCCATAGAGCTGCAGGAATTTCGGCAGGCAGCCCGGCTTGATGTCATAGGTGCGGTGATCGATGATCATGGTCGTGTTATCCAGAATTGGTAAAGGGATAGGACATCTCGGCACGCCAGGGCGCGCCGGTCAAGCCGGCTACAGACCCTCCGCCTGCTGACGCAGCACGAATTTCTGGATCTTGCCTGTCGAGGTCTTGGGCAGCGGCCCGAACACCACCGTGCGCGGCACCTTGAAACGGGCCAGCTTGTGCCGGCACCAGTCGATCACCTGCTCCTCCGAGAGGGTTGGCGCACCGGGCTTCAGCGTGACGAAGGCGCAGGGGCTCTCGCCCCATTTCTCGTCCGGCCGGGCCACCACCGCTGCCTCCATGATCGAGGGGTGGCGGAACAGCGCCTCCTCCACCTCCAGCGAAGAGATGTTCTCGCCGCCGGAGATGATGATATCCTTGGCGCGGTCCTTCACTTCCATATAGCCATCGGGATGCAGCACGGCGAGGTCGCCGCTGTGGTACCAGCCGCCGGCGAAGGCCTCGTCCGTGGCTTTGCGGTTTTTCAGGTAGCCCATCATCACCGTATTGCCGCGGAACAGCACCTCACCGATGGTCTTGCCATCGGCCGGCACGTCCCGCCGGGTTTCCAGATCAACGACGCGCATGCCCTGCAGCGTCGGGTAATGCACGCCCTGCCGCGCCATCTTGCCCGAGCGCTTCTCCAGTTCCAGATCGGCCCAGTCCTCCTGCCAGGCGCAGACGGTGGACGGTCCGTAGGTTTCCGTCAGCCCATAGAGATGAGTGACGCGGAAGCCCATTGCCTCCATCTTCTCGATCACCGCCGAGGGCGGGGCCGCACCGCCCGTCGCCACCTCCACCACATGGTCAAAGGCGAGTTTCTGGTCGTCCGGCGCATGGATCATCATGTTCAGCACAATGGGCGCGCCACACATATGGCTCACTGTACGGTCGCGGATTGCCGGAAAGATCAGCGCCGGATCGACGCGGCGCAGGCAGACATGGGTGCCGCCGACCGCCGTGACCGCCCAAGTATAGGTCCAGCCATTGCAGTGGAACATCGGCAGGGTCCAGAGATAGCGGGTCTGCGGCCCCAGCCCGAAGGCCAGCACCTGGCCGATGGCGTTCAGATAGGCGCCACGATGGGAATAGACCACGCCCTTGGGATTGCCGGTGGGGCCCGAAGTGTAATTCAGCGCGATGGGGTGCCATTCAGCGGCGGGCGGCGCACAGACATGGCCTGAGCCACCTTCCGCCAGGAAATCCTCATAGTCGATACCACCCAGGGGACTCCCCGCCCCGCCCGCTTCCGGATCGTCGATCTCCACCAGCAGGATGTCCCGCCCCAGCTTCTTGAGCGCCGGCCCGACCACGCCGGCAAATTCCCGGTCGGCAATCAGCGCCTTCGACTCCCCATGCTGCAGGATAAAGGCGATGGTGTCGGCATCGAGCCTTGTATTGATCGCGTTCAGCACCGCGCCCAGCATGGGGATGCCGTAATGCGCCTCCAGCAGCGGCGGAATATTCGGCGCCAGGATGGAGACCGTATCGCCCGCCCCGATGCCACGCGCCGCCAGCGCCGCCGCCAGATAGCCGCAGCGCGCGCGCAAATCACGGTAACTATAGCTGGATTTGCCATGAATCACGGCGATCTTGTCGGGATAGACGAGCGCAGAACGCTCCAGGAAAGACAGCGGGCTCAAGGCCACATGATTGGCGGAACAGCGATCCAGATCGCGCCCATAGGCGCCCAGATTCCCAGCGTTGGACACGTCCCCTCCCGTTCTTGTGATGAAGGCACCCGGTTGACGGGTTGCCGTTTGTTATGCCTCATGCTCGAATCCCTGCTGACGCCCGTCAAGCTGCATGCTGGTTTCGCAGCAAACCGGGCGGGAAAGGAACAGCCATGCGCCTCGATATCTTCTCCGACGTGATCTGCCCGTGGTGCTTCATCGGCAAGCGCCGGCTGGAACGCGCCCTGCAGCTGCGGCCGATGCCGGGGCTGGAAATCAGATGGCGGGCCTTCCAGCTGAACCCCGGCATGCCGAAGGAAGGCATGGACCGGCAGGCCTATGTCGAGGCCAAGTTCGGCAGCGAGATGCGTGCCCGGCAGATCTACGACACCATCCGCCGGGTCGGCAGCAGCGAGAACATTCCGTTCGATTTCGAGAAAATCAAGCGCACCCCCAACACGGTCGATGCGCACCGGCTGATCCGCTATGCCTATGACAGCCAGCTGCAGGAACCGGTGACCGAGGCGCTGTTCCAGGCCTATTTCCTGGAAGGCCAGGATATCGGCGACAAGGAGGTGCTGTTCGAGATCGGCACCGCGCAGGGGCTGCCCGCCGCCGAGCTGCGGCCTTTCCTGGACGGCATCGAGCACAAGGCCGAAGTCGAGGCCGAATGCACCACCGCCAACCGGATCGGCATCAATGGCGTGCCCTGCTTCGTGCTGAACGGCAAATACGGCCTGTCCGGCGCGCAGGAGCCGGAGGCGCTGTTCCCGATGTTCGACCTTGCCTTGCAGGAAGAAGGCACACCCGCCGCCTGATGGCGGCTAAAGAAAGGCCGCCGGCCATGCGCTACATGCTGCGTTATCCGGTCCCGCATCGCCGCTCGCTCGATTATGCCGAAACCTGGCTGGCAGCGAACAGCAAGGGCAAGTGGAGTATTCGCTTCGGCGGCTTCATGGCGGCGCGCGATCATGGCGGGAAGCGCGTGCAGGCGCTGTCTCTCACTGTGCTGTTTGAAGAGGAAGAGGACCGCCGCCGTTTCGCGCTGAATTATCTCGGCACCGCGCTGCCGGACAGCGCCGACGACAGCCTGACCCTAGAAAAGCTGGGTGCGGCAGAAACACCTTCCGCCCCCGCACCAGCTGAAGAGCCAACTCCGCCAGCAGCACCGCCGATCATCGATGTGCCGGCCCGGTCTGCCGCCCCCTTGCGCCGGGAACAGCCGGCGGTTATCGCGCCAGCCAACAAGAAAATAATTGATCTGAAGGCTTAGCGCCCAATTCTTCAGGCTTTGCGCTCAACCCGGTCGGCAGGATCAGGGAACAGCAGGTCGCGCAGCGCGCGCCAGCTGTCGCCATCCGGCGCCATGATCAGCCGTCCCTGGTGGATGGTCGGGTCATAGGGCGTATCGTCCGCGAAGGCACCAACGCCGCCGGACTCCTTGTGGATCAGCCAGCCCGCCGCATGGTCCCAGGGCATGATCCGGCGATAGACGGAAAAATGCGTCCGCCCTTCCGCCAGCTGCAGATATTCCTGGCCGGCGCAGCCCAGCGAGAAGAAACGCCGCAGTTCCTGGGCGCGGGCGCGCAGGACGGGCCGTTCCTCGGTCGGGACGAATTTCAGGCTGATGATGCCCAGCATCTCGGACAGCGGCACAGGCTGCGACACCCGCATGCGCTTGTCGTCCAGATAGGCGCCCTCGCCCGCCTCGGCCACCGCCATGCGGTCGCGGATCGGGTCGTAGATCCAGCCGGCCAGCACCTCGCCGCCCTGCACCAGCGCAACGATGACGGCGAACATCTCCGACCCGTCGGCGAAATTGGCGGTCCCGTCCACCGGATCGATGATCCAGACCGGGCTGTCGCCCTTCAGCAGGTCCAGAACAGCCGAATTTGAGGAAGCCGCTTCCTCGCCCACCACCTCGGAGCCGGGCAGCAGGCGCTTCAGGGCCGGTGTCAGGTGTTTTTCCGATTCAAGGTCGGCGATGGTGACGAGGTCGCCTGGCCCCTTCTCATGCGCATCGCCCTCGCCCAGCGCGCGGAAGCGCGGCAGGATCTTCAGTTCGGCGGTTTCGCGCAGCAGGGCGGAGACGCGGTCGGGATCGAGACTCATGCCGGCATCCGGTTTCAGGAAAGGGGCTGGCCGGCCTGGCGGCGCTCAAACCGCGCCCGGTCGGCCGGATCGAGGCCTACCAGCAGGTGCGAATGCTCCTCGTCATCCTCACGCTCCAGCACCTCGCCATGGCGGTACAGCCAAGCCAGGGTGGCGCCGTCCGACAGATCGACATCCACACGCAGCAGTTCCCGTCTGGCGTTCAGCCGCTGGTCGAGCAGGGCGAGCAGCTCATCGGTGCCGCTGCCTTCCAGGGCGGAGACGGCCACCTTGTCCGGATCGCGCGCCGCGAGGTTCAGCACCTGGGCGCGCTCCTCCTCCGGCAGCAGATCGACCTTGTTGAGCACCTCGATGATTGGCGTGGCGCTTTCCTCCGGCGCAATGCCGAGATCGGCCAGCACCGCCTCGACATCGGCGCGCTGCGCCGTGCTGTCGGGATGGGCGACATCGCGCACATGCAAGATGATATCGGCTTCCAGGACCTCCTCCAGCGTCGCGCGGAAAGCGGCGACAAGCTGGGTCGGCAGGTCAGAGATGAAGCCCACCGTATCGGACAGGATGATTTGCCGGCCCGATGGCAGGGAGAGCCGCCGCATGGTCGGGTCCAGCGTCGCGAACAGCAGATCCTTGGCGAAGACAGCCGAACGCGTCATCCGGTTGAACAGCGTGGACTTGCCGGCGTTGGTGTAGCCGACCAGCGCCACGATGGGATACGGCACCTTGCGCCGGGCGCTGCGATGCAGCTCGCGGGTGCGCTTCACTTCATCCAGCTGGCGCTTCAGCTTCACGATCTTGTCGTCAATGATGCGGCGGTCCAGCTCGATCTGGCTTTCGCCCGGGCCGCCCATGAAGCCGGCACCACCGCGCTGGCGCTCAAGGTGGGTCCAGGACCGTACCAGCCGGCTGCGCTGGTAGGTCAGCGCCGCCAGTTCTACCTGTAGCCGGCCTTCATGCGTGCGGGCGCGGGCACCGAAGATTTCCAGGATCAGCGCCGTGCGGTCGATCACCTTGCATTTCAGGGACCGTTCCAGATTGCGCTGCTGCACCGGCGACAGGGCGGTATCGATCACCGCCACCTCGATCTCCATCGCGTCGATGACATCGGCGAAGCGTTCGACCTGCCCGCTGCCCATCAGCGTCGCCGGCGTTGCGCGGGAGACCCGCACGACTTCCGCATGGACGATGTCGAGATCGATGGCGAGCGCAAGTCCGCACGCCTCCTCCAGCCGCGCTTCGGGCGCACGGACGTCTCCGCCGCTCTTGTCGGCGGCGGAGAGCAGATCGAGATGCAGGATCAGGGCACGCGTGGAGGAAGCCTGCGTGGCAATCCCCTGATTTCTTTCGTGGGACGAATCACCCATTCCGTTGGCCGGCGTCCGTGACATCAATCGTCAGTGTCAGCGCCTTCCTTCGCCCCGTCGAACAGCTGGATCGGCTGGGCCGGCATGATGGTCGAGATCGCATGCTTGTAGACAAGCTGCGAATGCGCATCACGGCGCAGCAGAACCGAGAAATTGTCGAACCAGGTTACGATCCCCTGCAGCTTCACGCCATTGATCAGGAAGATGGTCACCGGCGTCTTCTGCTTGCGGATATTGTTGAGGAATACGTCCTGAACGTTTTGATTCTTATCAGACATCGTTGCTTTCCGTCTGTTAATTTGTTGGAGCCCGATTGCGGCTCTTGTCGCCCCGGTCTTTTCGCACATGCGAAATACCTACCGATAAATGAAATTGGGCTTCGACTCAATGGATTCAATGCCGTTTTCGGAAAGCGGCAGGGTGATCCGTCAGAGTCCGGCCCGCAGCCAGTCGGTCAGTTGTCCGCAATGCGGCGCATGCCAGGCCGGCGGGTGCAGCTTCAGCGCAGGATCGTCGGGCAGCGGGTCACGGACCAGCACCGGCACGCAGCCCGCATTATGTGCACACTCCATATCGATGGAGGTATCGCCGACGAACCAGACATCCGCACCCGGCGCGATGCCGCTGCCCTCCAGGGCCATCGACACCGGGATCGGCGATGGCTTGTCCTCGGGGGCATCCTCCGCGCCGATGATCCGTCCGAAATAGCGGTCCCAGCCAAGATGCGCCGTCTCCAGCCGCAGGGTCGGGCCGCGCTTGTTGGAGACGATGCCCATATAGACGCCTTCGGCCGCCAGATGCGCCAGCAGATCGGCCGCCCCCGGCAGCGGTTTCAGCACCGCGAGGTGATTCTCGGCAAAATGGTCGAGAAAAAGCGTCCGCGCCTCCTCCCACCGGTCGCCAAACAGCAGCGGGAAGGAATCGCGCAACGAGGCTTTCACCCGGGCACGCGTCTCCTCGACGGTCCAGGCTTGCTGGCCGAAGCTGACCAGCGTGAAGTTCAGCGCGGCCCGGATCGCATCCCAGTTATCGACCAGCGTATGGTCCCAGTCGAAGAGGACGGCGCGCGGCCGCGCCGGACAGTCCAGTGCCGCCAGGGCGCTCACGCACTCTCCTTCAGGCCGGCCATGAATTCGTCGTACCAGTCGCGCAGGCTGAGCGACAGCGTGCCGGCCCGGCCATTGCCAATGACCGTGTCGTTGATCTGCGTCACCGGCGTGACGAAGCTGGTGGCGCTGGAGATGAAGGCCTCACGGGCCTGCAACGCCTCATCCAGGCTGAAGGGCCGCTCGACGAACTTCACGCCATGCGCCTCGGCAATCTTCAGGATGCGCAGCCGGGTGATGCCGTTCAGAATGTCGTTGGTGGCCGGCCGCGTGACCAGTTCCCCCTCCTTGGTGATGATCCAGGCATTAGTCGAGGTGCCCTCGGTCACCATGCCGTCCTCATCGACCTGCCAGGCCTCGGTGGCCCCGGCCTCGCGCGCCTGCTGCTTGCCCAGGATGTTAGGAAGCAGACCTACCGTCTTGATATCGCAGCGTTCCCAGCGGATATCCTTGATCGAGATGACCTTCACGCCTTCCTCGATCTTCGCCCGGCTCGGCAGGCGCATATGCTTCACGGTCATGACCATGGCCGGCGGCGTGCCCGGCTTCGGAAAAGGATGGTCACGGCGGGCAACGCCACGCGTCACCTGCATATAGACCAGGCCGGTCTTCAGCCGGTTGCGGCGGATGATCTCCCGCGTCACCGCCTTCATCGAGGCGCGCGACATCGGCACATCGATGCGCAGTTCGCCCAGCGAGCGCCACAGCCGGTCAAGGTGCGGGTCCTCGTCCACCAGCCGCCCGTTCACCACGGTGACCACCTCATAGACGCCATCGGCGAACTGATAGCCGCGATCCTCGATATGGACGGCGGCATCCCCATGCGGGACATAGCGGCCATTGACGTAAGCGATACGGGACATGCGCAACCTCTAGCGACGCAACGGAAATGGAAGGGCGTCAGACGCCTCAGAAATACTCTAGCCGAACCGAGAACAGCTTCTCCACCTTCTTTACTGCATTGCTGGCAGCAAAAAGGATGATCCTGTCCTTGGCCTGGATGCGCGTGTCGCCGCGCGGCACGACCAGTTCATCATCGCGCAGGATCGCGCCGACGATGACACCGTTCGGCAGCTTCGCCTCGCGCAGTGGCACACCGACCATTGTGGAGGTCTCCAGCGCCTCCGCCTCGATCACCTCGCCCACCCCTTCGCGCAGTGAGTGGACAGCGCGGATACGGCCGCGCCGGATATGCTGCAGGATGGTCGAAACCGTGATGGAGCGCGGATTCACCACCGCATCCACGCCCAGCGCCGTGACCAGCGGGCCATAGGGCTGGTTGTTGATCAGCGTCACCGCGCGCTCGCAGCCATAACGCTTGGCCAGCAGCGCGCTGATGATGTTCACCTCGTCATCGTTGGAGACCGCGACGAAGGTTTCCGTGCTGCGGATATTCGCCTCTTCGAGGATTTCCGGGTCCAGCGCACTGCCGGCCAGCACCATGGTCTTGGCCAGCTGGCCCGCCGCCCGCTTGGCGCGCTCGGGCGACACCTCGATCAGCTTCACGCTGACAGCGGACTGATTTTCCTCGATGCTCTGCGCCAGGGTCAGCCCGATATTGCCGGCGCCGACGATGATGATCCGGCGCGCTTCCGGCTCCTGATGGCCGAAGGCATCCATGGCGCGGGCCAGGTGGGCGGTGTCGCAGACGAAATAGACCTCGTCCCCGGCCAGCATCTGGTCCTCGCTGGACGGCACGATCACCTTGTCGTTCCGGATGATCGCGACGACC
>NZ_JAKUSO010000040.1:12711-35124 GCF_022449305.1 Oceanibaculum sp.
CACCTTGTTGAGGTCCGGGAACAGGCTGGCAAGCTGGCGCATCGGCGTGTTCACGACGGGGCAATCCTCGCCGCAGCGCACGCCGACGACCCGCACCTTGCCGTCCGCCATCGCCAGCATGTCGAAGGCGCCCGGCACCTGCAGCTGCTGGCCGATATGGCGCGCCACCTCAACCTCCGGCGAAATGATGACGTCGATCGGCATGTTGTCGCGGCTGAACAGATCTGCCCATTCCGGCTGCAGATAATTCTGGCTGCGCACGCGGGCGATCTTCGTTGGCACCTGGAACAGGGAATGGCCGACCTGGCAGGCGATCATGTTCACCTCGTCGGCATAGGTGACCGCGATCAGCATGTCGGCCTCCTTGGCGCCGGCCATCTCCAGCGTGCCGGGATGCGAGGCGTGGCCGACGAAGGCGCGCACGTCGAGCGTATCGTTGATCTTGCGGATCAGCTCCGGCGACTGGTCGATGACGGTGACGTCATTGCCCTCGGAGGACAGATAGCGGGCGATGCTGGAGCCGACCTGCCCCGCGCCGCAGATAATCACGTTCATGGCTGTTGCCTATCCTTTCGACGACCGCCGGCAAGGGCCGGAGATCAGGAAACCAGCTTCGTCGCCCGTTCCGGTGCCGGCACGCCCAGCGATTTCAGCTTCCGGTGCAGGGCGGACCTCTCCATGCCGACAAAAGCCGCAGTTTTTGAGATATTGCCACCGAACCGGTTCACCTGCGCCATCAGATATTCCCGCTCGAACAGCTCGCGGGCTTCGCGCAGGGCCAAATTCATGATCTCGCTGCCCTTGTCCAGCCGCGTGACCGCCGGCGCCGTGGCGCTGATCTCCGGCGGCAGGTTCTCGATCCGGATCGGCTCGCGCGCATCGCCCGGCGCCATGATCAGCATCCATTCCGCCAGATTGCGCAGCTGGCGCACATTGCCCGGCCATTCATAGACCTGCAGCGCCGCGATCACGTCATCGCTGATCTGGCGGATCGGCAGGCCCGCCTGCTCCGCCGCGCGGGCCAGGAAATAGGCGATCAGCGTCGGCACATCCTCCCGGCGTTCGCGCAGGGAGGGGCCGCGCAGCGGCACCACATTCAGCCTGTAATAGAGGTCCTGGCGGAACCGGCCTTCCTGCATTTCATGCTCAAGGTCGCGGTTGGTAGAGGCGATCACGCGCACATCCACCTCGACGCGCCGGCGGCCGCCCAACCGCTCGAAGGTCTGGTCCTGCAGTACCCGCACGATCTTGCCCTGGGTTTCCAGCGGCATATCGGCAACCTCATCGAGCAGCAGCGTGCCGCCATGGGCCTGCTCGAAGGTGCCGATCTTCCGCCCGCCATTGCCTTCCTGCTCGCTCTCGCTGCCGAACAGCTCCAGCTCCAGCCGGTCAGGGTGCATGGTGGCGCAGTTCAGCACGATAAAGGGCCCATTATTGCGCCGGGACCGGGCATGGACCATGCGGGCAACCACCTCCTTGCCCGACCCGGCCGGCCCGGTGATCAGCACGCGGCTGCCAGTGGGGGCCACCTTCTCGATGGACTGTCGCAGATGCATGATCGCCGGAGAACTGCCCGTCAGCTCCGTCTCCGGCCCGCCGCGCAGCCTGAGTTCCGCATTCTCCCGGCGCAGGCTGGCATCCTCGATGGCGCGCCTGACCTGGAGGAGCAGCCGGTCAGTCTTGAAGGGTTTCTCGACGAAATCGTAGGCGCCGCGCTGAAGCGCGCTGACCGCCATCTCGATGGTGCCATGGCCGCTGATCATGACCACCGGCAGGTTCGGGTGATCGTGCTTCACGCGGTCGAGAATCTGCAACCCGTCCAGCCGGCTGCCCTGCAGCCAGATATCCTGGATCACCAGATGCGGCAGACGGGTTGCGATCGCATCCAGCGCCTCGTCTGAATTCGCCGCCATGCGGGTGCGATAGCCCTCATCCCCCAGAATGTCGGAGATGAGCTGTCGAATATCCGCCTCGTCATCGACGATCAGGATGTCATGCGCCATGAACAACCGCTAATCCAGGAGTGTCGCCGCCGGAACCGGCTGATGAGCCAGGACCGGAGCCGGAGCCAGAATCGGACAGGCGGGCAGTCTCTGCTTCGATGCCGGATTTACCATGGTGGCCGGAGATTACATCCCGCCCCGGGAAAATCAACCGGACACGCGCACCGGTGCGGCGGCGGTCTTCGATTGTGAGATCGCCGCCATGGTCCTCCATGATTTTCTTCACGATGGCGAGGCCCAGCCCTGTCCCCTTCTCCCGTGTCGTCACATAGGGTTCGGTCAGGCGGTGCCGTACCTCCTTGGGCAGGCCCTTGCCATTATCCTCGATACACAGCTCGACCTGGCCGTCCCGGTGCTGGATGGCAAGCCGGACGATGCCGGGTTTGGGGTCAGTCTCCTGGCGGGCGCCGATCGATTCGATGGCGTTCTGCACCAGGTTGGTCAGCGCCTGACGGACCTGACGGTGGTCGCACCAGACCATGGCCGGCGCATCCGGCAGGGAGGCCACGAACCGGATATCCTGATGCGCGCTGCGATAGAGCGTCAGGGTCTCGCGGCACAGTTCGTCCAGATTCTCGTGGCGCAGGACAGGTGCCGGCATCCGCGCGAAGTTGGAGAATTCGTCCACCATGCGGCCGATATCGCCGACATGGCGGATGATCGTCTCGGTACAGGCCGCGAAGCTTTCCTTGTCGGAGACGATCTCGCCCAGATATTTGCGCTTCAGCCGTTCTGCGGACAGCTGGATCGGGGTCAGCGGGTTCTTTATCTCATGCGCGATGCGGCGCGCCACATCAGCCCAGGCCGCCTTGCGCTGCGCGGTCATCAGCTGGGTGATGTCGTCGAAGGTCAGGATGAAACCCAGCGCGCGGTCCTGCTCGGCATTGCTGTCACCCCGCTCCGCCGTGATCCGCACCAGGAGGGTGCGCTGCCCCGCCTCGCCCTGGAGGATGACCTCGCGTTCCAGGTCGCGGTCCGGCCGCGCCTGTGCCACCGCCAGCAAGTCGGCCATTTCCGGCACGACATCGCCAATCGGCAGGCCGATGGCGCGTTCCAGCGGCTGATCCAGCAGCAGCGAGGCCGACCGGTTGGGCAGGTTGATCCGCCCCTCCGCATCGAGGCCGATGACGCCGGCCGAGACACCAGCCAGGACAGTCTCGGTGAAGCGGCGGCGGGTATCGAGCTGCCGGTTGGCGTCGATCAGCTCCTGCCGCTGCTCTTCCAGCTGGCTCGTCATCCGGTTGAAGGCGCGGCTGAGCACGCCCAGCTCGTCGGTGCCGTCCTCGTCCGTCACCCGGGCCGTCAGGTCGCCGGCCCGCACCCGCTCCGCCGCGCCGATCAGGTTGCGCACCGGGCGCCACAGCTCCGCCGCCACATTCAGGCCGACCCAGACCGCCGCCAGCAGCATCAGCAGCGCCACCACGACGAAGATCATCACGAAGGTGATCTGCAGGCTGGATTGCCGTCCCTGCAGGCGCTGATATTCCTCGACCGCGGCCTCCGTCTGGTCCATATGGGCCAGAACCTTGCTGTCCACGAACCGCCCGACATAAAGGTAGGCGTCGGCGAACCCGTCCAGCCGGACCAGCGCGCGCACCCGGTCGTCGGCGTCATTTTCCATCAGCACGACGGCGCCGGTTTCCGCCTCACGCAGCGAGGCTTCCGGCACGGTTTCGAAATGCATCGCGAAGCTGAGCGCCGATTGCGCGAGGATATAGCCGGTGCTGTCGAACACCACCGCCTCGGCCAGCGCCCTCACCTGCGCCTGCGCGCTGATGAAGGCGGTGAGCCGCCTGGGATTGGCGGACAGGCTCAGCGCCTCGCGGGTGAGGTCGGCGGCCATCGCCAGCACGTCGGCGCGGATCGTCTTCTGATGTTCCTCCAGATAGGCCTTCGCCACCTCGCGCGATTCGGTGACCGCCGTGCGCACCCGTTCGTCGAACCAGGACTGGATGCCGAAATTCAGGAACAGGGCGGAGAACACCGCGACAATGATCGCCGGAATGACGGCAACAAGCGCGAACAGCGTGACCAGCTTCAGATGCAGCTTGGAGCCCGCCAGGCCGCGCCGCCGCTCCATCCACAGCTGGACCAGCCGGTAGGACACCACCATGCCAACCAGCAGCAGCAGCAGCAGGTTGACGTTCATCAGGACGAAGATGGTGTTTGGATCGGGACCCAGCGGCCCGGAATCCGTCAGCGCTGCATAGGTCAGCGTGCCCGAGACCAGGGCCGCGACAATGAGCAGCAGCGCCACCTTGCGGCCAAGGCGCACACGCTCCGCCCAGTGCCCGAGGTGACGCCAGAAGCGCGCCATGCCGGCCGACCCTGTCATGTCCTTCGTGGCGCTGTCTCCGCTACGCGCCCTTTCCAAGGCGTCGTCGCTCATCGCATTACCATTGGCCAGCCTTGCGTTACGAGGCGGCTATTTTAGGCCGCGCGTCACCCGGATGTCCAATTCGCGGATTTTCTTGCGCAAGGTGTTCCGGTTCAGGCCGAGAAGCTCCGCCGCCTTGATCTGGTTGCCGCGCGTCGCCGACAGGCTGAGCGAGATCAGCGGCCGCTCGACCTCGCGCAGCACGAGGTCGTACAGGCCGGAACCCGGCATGCCATCGGCATGGGCGGAGAAGAAGCTCTTCAGATGCCGTTCGACTGCCGATCCCAGGCTTTCGCCCTCGCCGCCAACCTCAAGCGCGGGTTGCGGTTCCTCCGCCTCGGCCAGTTCCTCATTCACCACATCGGCGGTGATCTCGTCCTGCGAATAGAGCACGGCCAGGCGGCGGACCAGGTTTTCCAGCTCGCGCACATTGCCCGGCCAGGAATAGGCCTTCAGCCGGTCCAGCGCTGCAGGTTCGATGCTCTTGCGCGGCAGCCCCTCGCTGTGCGCCTCGGCCAGAAAATGCCGCACCAGCGCCGGCACATCCTCCTTGCGCTCGCGCAGCGGCGGCAGCCGGATCGGCACCACATTCAGCCGGTAGAACAGATCCTCGCGGAACAGACCCTGGCGGATCAGCTGGCGCAGGTCGCGGTGAGTCGCGGCGATGATCCGCACATCCGCCTTGATCGGCGTGCGCCCGCCGACCGTGGTGTATTCGCCCTCCTGCAACACGCGCAGCAGCCGGGTCTGGGCGTCCAGCGGCATGTCGCCGATCTCGTCCAGGAACAGCGTGCCGCCCTGCGCCTGCTCGAACCGGCCGGTGGAGCGCTGGGTAGCGCCGGTGAAGGCGCCCTTCTCATGCCCGAACAGCTCGCTCTCGATTAGTTCGCGCGGGATCGCCGCCATGTTGATCGCCACGAATGGCCCGGTGCGACGCTTGCCGTAATCGTGCAGCGCGCGGGCCACCAGCTCCTTGCCGGTACCGGATTCGCCATGGATCATGACCGTCAGGTCGGTGCCCATGAGCCGCGCCAGCACGCGGTAGATTTCCTGCATCGCCGGCGACCGGCCGATCAGCGGCAGGGTATCGTCGCTCTCCTCCGGCTGCTCGATGACCGGAGGCGGGGTTTCCTTCGGCGCCAGCAAGGCGCGCTGCACCACATTGATCAGCTGCTTCAGGTCGAACGGCTTGGCAAGATATTCGAAGGCGCCGCGCTCAGTCGCCTTCACCGCAGTCAGCAGCGTGTTCTGCGCGCTCATCACCACGATGCGCAGATCGGGCCGCTGGCGCTTGATGCGGGGGATAAGGTCGAGACCATTCTCGTCCGGCATCACCACATCGGTGAGCACCAGATCGCCCTCGCCCGCTTCCACCCAGCGCCACAGGGCAGCCGCCGTTCCAGTTACTTTCACATCGTAACCAGCACGTGCAAGCGCCTGATGCAAAACGGTTCTGATCGCGCGATCATCGTCAGCAACCAGAATGGTCTGGGACCGTGCCAGCGCCATCACTCAGCCTCCGCCGGCAGCAGCCGGGCGACCGGATCGCTGCCCATCTCTTCCGGCGCCATCGGCAGCATGACGCGGAAGACGGTGCGCTTCGGCTGGCTGTCCACCTCGATGATGCCGCCATGATCGCCGACGATCTTGGCAACCAGCGCCAGCCCAAGGCCGCTGCCATTCTGCTTGGTGGTGACGAACGGGTCGAACAGGTTCTGCCGCAGATCGTCAGGGATGCCGGGGCCGTTATCGGTGACGCTGATCACCAGCGGCAGGTCGAAGCTGCTGCGCGAGCCGGGCACCGCCAGCCTTATGCCATGCTTGTAGGCCGTGCTCAGGGTGATCTCGCCGCCCTCTTCCGGCAACGCCTCCGAGGCGTTCTTCACCAGGTTCAGGAAGATCTGAATCAGCAGGTCGCGGTTACCGAGCACGGCCGGCAGCGATGGATCATACTGCTCGACAAAGCGGTGCTGCCGGGCAAAGCCGGTCTTGGCGACCTTGCGCACATGATCCAGCACGAGATGGATATTCACCGGACCGCGCGGCATCGGCCGCTGGTCGGAGAAGACCTCCATGCGGTCCACCAGCGCGCAGATACGGTCGGTCTCGTCGCGGATCAACGTCGTCAGCTCCTGGTCACCGGGGTCCTGCACACTCTGCTCCAGCAGCTGCGCGGCCCCCCGGATGCCGGAGAGCGGGTTCTTCACCTCATGCGCCAGCATCGCCGCCATCGCGGTGACGGAGCGCGCCGCGCCACGGAAAGTCAGCTGCTGGTGAAATTGCAGCGCCACGGAGCGCTCATGGATGCAGATCGCCACCTGCCCATCGGAATCCGCGATCGGTGCGACCTCGATCGTCACGTCGCGGGTGCCGATGCGCGGTGTCTCCAGCGTCACGCCATGGTCCGACATGCTGTTGCCATGCGCCCGGACCTGCGACAGCAGGGAGAAGAGCGGGCTGTCGTCCGGGATGAAATCGGCAAGCCGCTGATCGCCCAGCTGGTTGGCGCTGAGGCGGAAGAACTGCTCGGTCGCGTCGTTCACATAGACGATCTGGTTGTCCGCATCGACCACCAGCACCGGGCTGGCCAGCGCCAGCAGGATCGCCGATTCCTCGACGCGCGCCGGACGCCGTCCCCGGCCCAGCAGCTTCAGCGGCGTGCTTATCTTCGCCATCAGGCGGCCTCCTGCAGGGATTTGCCCGCCGATCCGTCGAGGGCGGCGGTGAAGTAATGCTCCATGGCGTCCCGTACGGCATCCGGGTCCGTGGTATTGTTGACCAGCTGGCGGAAGGCCGCGGAACCGGGCAGGCACCGGCTGTACCAGCCAATATGCTTGCGCGCGATGCGGCAGCCGAGCTGCGGCCCGTAATGGCGCTGCATCGCCTCCCAGTGATCCCTGACCGTCTCCAGGATGACCGCCAGCGGCGGGTCCGGCAGCTTCTCCCCGGTGCGCAGATAATGTGCCACTTGCGCCGGGAACCAGGGCCGGCCATAGCTGCCCCGGCCGATCATCACCGCATCGGCGCCGGACAGGCGCAGCGCCTCGGTCGCCTCTTCCTCCGTCGTCACATCGCCATTCACGACGACCGGGATGGAAACCGCCTGCCTCCCCGCACGCACATAGGACCAGTCGGCCCGGCCGGTATAGAACTGGCAGCGGGTGCGGCCATGCACGGTGACCATGCGCACGCCGAGATCCTCGGCGATCCGGGCGAGCTGCGGCGCATTGCGGCTGCCATCGTCCCAGCCGGTGCGCATCTTCAGCGTAACCGGGATATCGACGGCCTTAACCGTCGCCTCGATCAGCGATGCGGCATGGTCGAGGTCGCGCATCAGGGCGGAACCGGCCTGCTGCCCGCCCGTCACTTTCTTCACCGGGCAGCCCATATTGATGTCGATGATGGCCGCGCCCCGGCCCGCATTCAGCTTCGCCGCCTCGGCCATCAGCGCGGGCTCACAGCCTGCCAGCTGGACCGACAGCGGATAGTCCGCGCTGTAATCCTCCGACATCTTGCGGATTTCCTTGCGCGCCTGCTGAACCATCGCGGCGCTGGCAATCATCTCGGAAACCACGAGCCCGACGCCGAAGCGCCGGACGATGCGGCGGAACGGCTGATCGGTGACACCAGACATGGGCGCCAGGATCACCGGCGACTCCAATTGAATTGGCCCGATTGATACGCTCATATTTTAGGCATCTTCCTTTCGTGCCCAAACTTTGGGCAACGCTACACCGAACAAATCCCGATGACAAGCGCGCGGATCACGCAACCTGCATACAGTTGTCCGGCAGTCGTTCGGTATTAGCCCAGAAGGATGTCGGCGACGAATTTCACGCCCGGATAGGCCAGTGTCAGCAGCAGGAAGGCGATCAGCACCAGACGGGCCGCCATCCGCCCGCGCAGGCCGGTCAGCCAGTGCGCCAGCAGCAGCGCCAGCACGACGGCGAAGACGGCAAGAGACAGCACGCTCTTATGGTCCAGCGCCAGCACCCCGCCACCGCGTGTCCAGTTCACCGCCATCCCGGTGGCAACCCCGAGGCCCAGTAGAATTTCCGCCAATAGCAGAAGGCCGATCTGCAGCCGCTCCCCCTCCGCCACGGCGGGCAGCAGCCGGGTCAGGCGGGTCGGTTGCTTGCGCTTCAGCGCACGTTCCTGCAGGAAGACAGCGAAACCTGACACCGCCGCCAGGGTCAGCAGCGCATAGGCTGTGACCGAGAGCAGGATATGCGCCTGCGTCCACAGGCCCGGCACCGTCCCGGCGAACGGCCCGGCCTCGATAGGCCGCAGCACGGTTGCCAATACACCCAGCAGCAGCATGTAGGGCAGCAGCAGCGGCGCCAGCCGCCGGCTGGCCGGCACGATCAGCACCGCCGCGGCAAACAGCACCATGGTCGCGGCCACGGTAACCCACAGCGCGCCGGACAGGTCGGCGTACCAGCGGCCATACATCTGCGCCACCACCCAGCCCACGGGGCCGATCACGGCGGGGACCAGCAGCACCCAGAACAGCCGGTCCCGTTCCGCCGTCCGGCCGAACGGCAGCAGCGATGCCGGCAGCATCGCGATCAGGGCGGAAAGACTGACGATCAGGGTGGTCGGCATGCGCGCCTTATATCCGGTCTGGTGAGAAATATATAGTGCTGCGAACGATTCGCAGAATATCATTTGTTGGCCAGCGCTGATAGCGGTCCTGATAACCCCAGGCGGAAGTTTCTGCCCGGCAAATTCTGCCGCCCGGCAAGATCGGCCAGGTGGCCTTCCCAGCCCACTGTCAAATAAATCAACAGGTTATAATTATATCATGCGGGCATGGCATTTGCCTCTGTGCACCTACACTCCCAACGGATGGAGCAGCGCACATGTCCATTTCCGGTATCGGCGGCCCATCGGGCATTACCATTGGCAGCCCGTCATCGATATCGCCCGGCAGTTCGCGCCTCGAAAAGCCGACCGCGCAGGACGAATTCCTCGACTATATGACGAAATCGCCCGCCGAGCGGATGCGCGAGATGATTCTCGGCGAGCTCGGCGTGACGGAAGAGCAGCTGCGCAACATGGACTCGCAGGAGCGCGCCAAGATCGAGGAGAAGATCCGCGAGACCATCCTGGAGAAGGTCAAGGAAAGCGCGGAGAAGAAGACCGGCATGATTGTCGACGTCGCGGTCTGAGGCGCATCCCGGTGGAAATTCCGCCCGCGCCGGCTTAGGCTCCGGCGCATGTCCAAGATCATCGCCCTTATCGTCGCCGCCGGACGCGGTCATCGCCTCGGCGGCAGCCTGCCGAAGCAGTATCTGCCGCTGGCCGGGCAGACGGTGCTGCGCCATACGGTGCGGCGATTCCTGGCACATCCTGGCATCAAGGCGGTGCGGGTGGTAATCCATCCTGATGACCGCGATCTTTACAATCAAGCGGTGGGCGATCTTAGCCTGGACGAACCGATTGCCGGCGGCGCCACGCGGCAGGACAGCGTGAGGCTGGGGCTGGAGGCGCTTTCCAAAGATGCGCCCGAGCTTGTGCTGATTCAGGATGCCGCCCGCCCCTTCACCGCCCCTGCGACCATCGACGCCGTGCTGGCGGCGCTGCAGGACCATCCCGGCGCCATTCCCGCCCTTGCCGTCGCCGATACGCTGAAGCGCGCCGAGGGTGCCCAGATCGCCGCAACGGTGCCGCGCGACGGCCTGTACCGCGCGCAGACACCGCAGGGCTTCCGCTTTGCCGACATACTGGCCGCTCATCGGGCGCTGGCCGGGCGGGAACTGACCGACGATGCCTCTCTGCTGGAAGCGGCAGGCCAGACGGTCGCGCTGGTGCCGGGCACCGAGGAGAATTTCAAGATCACCACGGCGGAGGACATGATGCGCGCCGAAACCCTTCTGGGCGCTGGTTTCGAGACCCGCAGCGCCAGCGGCTTCGACGTCCACCGCTTCGCCGAGGGCGGGGACCATGTCATGCTGTGCGGCGTCCCGGTGCCGCATGACAGCGGACTGGAAGGCCATTCCGATGCCGATGTCGGGCTGCATGCGCTGACCGATGCGCTGCTGGGCTGCATCGCCGCCGGCGATATCGGCCAGCATTTCCCGCCGACTGACCCGCAATGGAAGGGGGCGTCCTCCGACCGGTTCCTCGCCCATGCGGCGGGGTTAGTGGCGGCGAAGGGCGGACGCATCGTGCATGTCGATGTGACGCTGATCTGCGAGCGCCCCAAGGTCGGCCCGCACCGGGAGGCAATGACCGCCCGGATCGTGGAAATCCTCGGCCTCGCCGCCGACCGTGTCAGCGTGAAGGCGACCACGACCGAGCAGCTGGGCTTCACCGGCCGGCGCGAGGGGATTGCCGCGCAGGCCATGGCGACCGTCGAGTTGCCGCGCGCATGAGTCCGTTTCACCCGGCCTATATTCTGGCCACCTGGTTCTGGGCCGGGCGCATTCCGAAGGCGCCGGGCACCTGGGGATCGCTGGCCGCCCTGCCCGTCGCCTGGCTCATCGCCGATGCGTTCGGGCCGTTGGCGCTGCTGGTCGCCGCCGCGCTGCTGTTTCCTATCGGCTGCTGGGCCAGCGCCGCCTATGCCGAAGGTATCGGCCGCAAGGACCCCGGCTCCGCTGTCATCGACGAAGTTGTCGGGCAATGGATGGTGCTGGCCGTCATGCCGCACGACCCGCTGGCCTATGCCATCGGCTTCGCGCTGTTCCGGCTGTTCGACATCGCCAAGCCCTGGCCGGTGTCGCTGGCCGACCGGAAATTCACCGGCGGATTCGGCATCATGGCGGATGACGTGCTGGCCGGGCTTTATGGCATGATGGCCGCCGCCCTGATCATCCATTTCTTCTGGTGAGCGCGATGATTCCCGCCGATCTACAGGCCCAGGCCGCCGCCCTGCTGGAGCGCTGCAAGGAGGCCAGCCTCATTCTCGCCACGGCGGAATCCTGCACCGGCGGGCTGATCGCCGGCACGCTGACCGAGATCGCCGGCTCGTCCGCCGTGGTGGATCGCGGCTTCGTCACCTACTCCAACGAGGCGAAGGCGGAGATGCTGGGTGTCGATCCGGCGCTGATCGGCGCTCAGGGCGCGGTCAGCGAACCGGTCGCCCGCGCCATGGCGGAAGGGGCGCTGGCCCGCTCCCACGCCGATATCGCGGTCGCCGTCACCGGCGTTGCCGGTCCCGGCGGCGGCACCGCGACGAAGCCGGTCGGCCTCGTCCATTTCGCCGTCGCCCGCAAGGGGCGTGAGACGGTGGCCTATCATGAGGTGTTTCCCGGCGACCGTTCAGCGGTGCGCCGCGCCACCGTGGAAAAGGCGCTGACGATGATCGACGCGGCGATTTAACCGCACTCTCCATCGTCATGGTCGGGCCATCCTTGGACTTGATCCGAGGGGCCGACCATCCAGCAAACGGCTCCGTTTCTATGGATCCTCGGGTCAAGCCCGAGGATGACGATAGAAAAATCGACTGTCAGCCGGCTGAACGGTCTTCGGCGGCATTGCCGGCAGCCTCGCCATAGAGCGCGTGCGCCCGCGTCTCGAAGGCGCCGACCATGCGGCGCACCGCCTCGTTGAACAGCACCGACATCATCTTCTGCAGCAGGACCGAGCGGAACTCGAAATCGACATAGAAGTCGATCAGGCAGGCCTCTGCTCCCTCGCCCTCGGCCGGCAGGAAAATCCAGTGGTTGTTCAGGTACTTGAACGGGCCTTCCGTGTAGGTCACGTCGATCCGCATGCCCGGCTGGTCGAGCGCCACGCGCGAGGTGAAGCGTTCCCGCACCATCTTGAACCCGATGATCAGGTCGGCGATCAGCAGCGCTGGCTCGCGCTTGCGGATGCGCGCGCCCAGGCACCAGGGCAGGAATTCCGGATAGCGCTCCACATCGGCGACCAGATCGAAAAGCTTCTGCGGCGCGTAGGGCAGGACGCGCTGTTCGGCGTGCGTCGGCATGAAGCGGCGGCTACTCGGCGGCGGGAACGGCCTGGGCCGTCAGCTTCGCCTCGCGGGCCGCGCGCAGGCGCTGGAAATCGTCGCCGGCATGATGCGAGGAGCGCGTCAGCGGCGAGGCCGAGACCATCAGGAAGCCCTTGGAGTAGGCCTTGCGCTCATAGGTCTTGAACTCGTCCGGCGTGACGAAGCGCTCCACCGCCGCATGCTTCGGCGTCGGCTGCAGATACTGACCGATGGTCATGAAATCCACATCGGCACTGCGCAGATCATCCATCACCTGCGCCACCTCCTCCGCCGTCTCGCCGAGGCCGACCATGATGCCGGACTTGGTGAAGATCGACGGGTCAAGCTCCTACAACCGGTCGAGCAGGCGCAGCGAATGGAAATAGCGCGCGCCAGGACGGATCGTCGGATAGAGCCGCGGCACGGTTTCCAGATTGTGGTTGAACACATCCGGCTTCGCCGCGACCACCACCTCCAGCGCGCCCTCCTTGCGCAGGAAATCGGGCGTCAGGATCTCGATGGTGGTGCCCGGCGCCTCCTCGCGCAGACGCTGGATGACGCGCGCGAAATGGGCTGCACCACCGTCCGGCAGGTCGTCGCGATCCACCGAGGTGATAACCACATGCTCCAGCCCCAGCTTGCCGACCGCCACCGCGATATTGTCGGGCTCGTGCGGGTCCAGCTTGTCCGGCATGCCGGTGGCGACGTTGCAGAAGGCGCAGGCGCGCGTACACACGCTGCCCAGAATCATGAAGGTGGCGTGCTTCTTCTTCCAGCATTCGCCGATATTCGGGCAGGCCGCTTCCTCGCACACGGTGACGAGGTTGAGCGTGCGCATGAGCTGCCGGGTCTCGTTATATTCCTTCGAGACAGGCGCCTTCACGCGAAGCCATTCCGGCTTGCGGCGCTGCACCGGATTATCGGGCCGGTGCGCCTTTTCGGGGTGACGGACCGTCGGCTTCGCCTCAACGGTACTCATGGCTGGCCTATCCTTGCTGCGGGCCTTGGCTTCGCGCCTTACGGCGGGAACATCCTAGAAGTGGATGGCCCGCCCGTAAGCGTCAAGCACGGATTCGTGCATCATCTCGGACAGTGTCGGATGCGGGAAGACAGTGTGCATCAGCTCCGCCTCCGTGCTCTCCAGCGTGCGGGCCACGGTATAGCCCTGGATCAGCTCGGTCACTTCCGCGCCGATCATGTGGGCGCCCAGCAGCTCGCCGGTCTGGGCGTCGAACACGGTCTTCACCATGCCTTCCGGCTCGCCCAGCGCGATGGCCTTACCATTGCCGATGAAGGGGAAGCGCCCGACCTTCACTTCGTGGCCTGCCGCCTTCGCCTTGGCCTCGGTCAGGCCGACGCTGGCAACCTGCGGACGGCAATAGGTGCAGCCCGGAATGTTCGCGGTGTCCAGCGGGTGGACGCCCTTCAGCCCGGCGATCTTCTCGACGCAGACAACGCCCTCATGGCTGGCCTTGTGGGCGAGCCAGGGCGGGCCAGCCAGATCGCCGATGGCATAGACGCCCGGCTCCCCGGTGGCACCATAGGGATCGGTCACCACATGGGTCTTCTCGACCTTCACCTTGGTGCCGTCGAGGCCCAGATTCTCCACATTGCCGACGATGCCGACCGCGAGGATGACACGATCCACCGTGATGTCGGTGGTCTTGCCCCCGGCCTCGACCGTGACGGTGACGTTGTTCTGGCCCTTCTTCAGCCCCTTCACGCCGGCCGAGGTCATGATCTTCATGCCCTGCTTCTCGAAGGATTTCTTCGCGAAGGCGGAGATTTCCTCATCCTCCACCGGCAGGATGCGGTCCATCACCTCAACGACGGTGACGTCGGCGCCCATATCCTTGTAGAAGCTGGCGAATTCGATGCCGATGGCGCCTGAACCCACGACCAGCAGCGATTTCGGCATGCTCTCCGGCACCATCGCTTCCTTGTAGGTCCAGACCAGCTTGCCGTCCGCCTCCAGCCCCGGCAGGGAGCGCGCCCGCGCTCCGGTCGCCAGAATCACATTCTTCGCGGTCAGGTCGGCGATCTTCTTGCCGTCCTTGTCGGTGACCGCCAGCTTGCGCTGCCCGCCAGCCGTCCCGTCCAGCTTGCCCATACCGTCGAAGACGGTGACCTTGTTCTTCTTCAGCAGATGCTTCACGCCGCCGGAAAGCTGCGAGGCCACCTTGCGGGAGCGGTCCACAACCTTCTTCACATCGAAGCTGATGTCCTTGGCGGAAAAGCCGTAATCGCCCAGATGGTCGAGCATGTGCTTGACCTCGGAGGAACGCAGCAGCGCCTTGGTCGGGATACAGCCCCAGTTCAGGCAGATGCCGCCCAGATGCTCACGCTCCACCAGAGCGGTCTTCATGCCGAGCTGCGCCGCGCGGATGGCGGCGACATAGCCGCCCGGCCCGCCGCCGACGACGATGAGGTCGAATGAGGTATCGGCCATGTCGGTCTCCCTTCCTGCCGCCTTACAGCAGCATCGTCATCGGGTCTTCGATCAGCTTCTTGAAGACGGACAGGAACTCCGCCCCGATCGCGCCATCGACCACGCGGTGATCGACCGACAGGGTGCAGCTCATCACCGTGGCGATGGCCAGCGCGCCGTCCTTCACCACCGGCCGCTGTTCGCCCGCACCGACCGCCAGGATGGCACCCTGCGGCGGGTTGATGACGGCTGCAAAATCCTTGATGCCGAACATGCCGAGGTTGGAGATCGAGAAGGTACCGCCCTGGAATTCCTCCGGCTTCAGCTTGCGCTCGCGCGCCCGCTTCGCCAGATCCTTCATCTCGGCGGAAATCTCGACCAGCCCCTTGGAGCCGGCATCGCGGATCACCGGGGTGATCAGCCCCTCGTCGATGGCGACGGCGACCGAGATATCGACCTGGTCATAGATGCGGATGGCGCTCTCGGTCCAGGTGGCGTTGGCCGCCGGCACCTTCTTCAGCGCCAGCGCCGTCGCCCGGATGACGAGATCATTCACCGACAGCTTGTAGCCGCTGTCGCCCGCCTTCTCGTTCAGCTCCTTGCGCACGGCGAGAAGCTTGTCGATCTCGCAATCGATGGTCAGGTAGAAATGCGGCGCGGTCAGCTTCGATTCGGTCAGGCGCTTGGCGATGACCTTGCGCATGGAGCTGTTCGGCACCTCGGTATAGGACGGCAGGCCCGGCACATCCGGCTGGCTCTGCGGCAGTGACATCGGTGCAGCCGTCTGGGGGGCAGCGGCAGCGGCCTGCGGGGCAGCAGCCGGAGCCTTGGCGCCACCCTTCGACAGCGCCGCCTCGATATCCGCCTTCACGATGCGGCCGTTCGGGCCGGACCCGCTGAGGCTGGCGAGGTCGAGGCCGGCCTGTTCCGCCATGCGGCGGGCCAGCGGGCTGACGAAGATACGGTCGCCCTTGTCGCCGCCGGCAGCAGGCTTCGCCGCTTCCGGCTTGGGCTGTTCCTTCGGCGCCTCGGCCTTCGCTTCCTGCTTGGGCGCTTCCTGCTTCGGCGCCGGCTTGGCGTCACCGGCCCCCTCAATGGCGGAGGCGTCCTCGCCCTCCTCCAGCAGCCAGCCGATCAGCTCATTCACCGGCACGCCCTCGGTGCCTTCCGGCACGACGATCTTGCCGAGCACGCCCTCATCGGCGGATTCGACCTCCATCGTCGCCTTATCGGTCTCGATCTCCGCGATCACGTCGCCGGAAGCGACCGTGTCGCCTTCCTTCTTCAGCCACTTGGCGAGCGTTCCCTCGGTCATGGTCGGCGACAGGGCCGGCATCAGAACCTTGATCGGCATGGTGTTTCCCCCTCAGCGTCCGGCTTTTTGTCCAGGGTTGCTCAGCGATAACAGACGGCCTTGGCCGCCTCGGTGATATGGTCCGCCTGCGGCAGGGCCAGCTTTTCCAGATTGGCGGCATAGGGCAGCGGCACATCCACGCCGCAGACCCGCTTCACCGGCGCGTCCAGATGGTCGAAGCATTCCTCCATCATTAGCGCCGCCAGCTCGGAGCCGATGCCGGCATAGGGCCAGCCCTCCTCGCAGGTAACCAGACGGTTGGTCTTCTTCACCGAGTTGATGATGGTTTCGGTATCCAGCGGCCGGATGGTACGCAGGTCGATGACTTCCGCCTCGATGCCCTGCTCCGCCAGCTTCTCGGCAGCCTCAAGCGCCCGGCCGACCATGATCGAGAAGGCCGTGATGGTCACGTCGGAGCCCGCACGCACCACCTTGGCGCGGCCGATGGGCACGACGAACTCTTCGGATTCCGGCACCTCGAAGCTCTGGCCGTAGAGTAGTTCGTTCTCCAGGAAGATGACCGGATTGTCGTCGCGGATCGCCGATTTCAGCAGCCCCTTGGCATCCGCCGCCGACCAGGGCGAGACCACCTTCAGGCCCGGGCAATGCGCGTACCAGGAGGCATAGCACTGGCTGTGCTGGGCGGCGACGCGTGAGGCAGCGCCGTTCGGCCCGCGGAACACGATGGGGCAGCCCATCTGGCCGCCCGACATGTACAGCGTCTTGGCCGCCGAATTGATGATCTGGTCAATCGCCTGCATGGCGAAGTTGAAGGTCATGAACTCGACGACGGGGCGCAGCTTCTTGAAGGCGGCACCGGTGGCAAGGCCGGCAAAGCCCTGCTCGGTGATCGGCGTGTCGATCACGCGCTTGGCGCCGAACTCGTCCAGCAGCCCCTGGCTGACCTTGTAGGCGCCCTGATACTGCGCGACTTCCTCGCCCAGCAGGAACACTTTCTTGTCCAGCCGCATCTCCTCCGCCATCGCGTCACGCAGTGCTTCGCGGACGGTCTGGGTCTTCGTATTGGCGAAATAGCGGTCCTCGTCGCTGGCCGGCACGGCGGCCTTCGGCTGGGCCGGCGCGGCCGGTGCCTTGGCCTCGGCCTTTGGCTCCTCTTTCGGCGCCTCCTGCTTTGCCTCTGGCTTCGGCGCGGGAGCGGCCTTTGCGTCCTCGGCGGCTTCCCCTTCCTCCAGCAGCATGGCGATGGGCGTGTTCACCGCCACCCCATCGGTGCCCGCCTCGACCAGAATCTTCCCGAGCGTGCCTTCATCGACCGCCTCGACCTCCATGGTCGCCTTGTCGGTCTCGATCTCGGCCAGAACGTCGCCGGCCTTGACCTCATCGCCTTCCTTCTTCAGCCAGTTGGCCAGCTTGCCTTCCGTCATGGTCGGCGACAGCGCCGGCATCAGAACCTCGATGGGCATGGTACCCCCTCACCTGTTTCGCGGCAGCGCCTTGATCGCCGGCCGCTGAGTGTAGCTTCGGATTGCGTTCAGGCCTCGACCAGCACGTCGGTCCACAGTTCCGACGGATCGGGTTCCGGGCTGGTCTGCGCGAAATCGGTGGCGTCGGTGACGATGTCCTTCACCTCGCGGTCGATCACCTTCAGATCGTCCTCGGCCGCACCGGCGTCGAGCAGCATCTTGCGCACATTGTCGATGGGATCGCGTTCCTGCCGCATCTTGTTGACCTCCTCCTTGCTCCGGTACTTGGCCGGATCGGACATGGAGTGGCCGCGATAGCGGTAGGTCTTCATTTCCAGGATATAGGGGCCCTTGCCGGCGCGGGCGTGCGCCACGGCGCGTTCGCCGGCTTCCTTCACGGTCAGCACATTCATGCCGTCCACGACCTCGCCGGGAATGCCGTAGGCATGGCCACGATGAGCGAGGTCCGGCCCGGCGGCGGCGCGCTGCACCGAAGTGCCCATGCCGTACTGGTTGTTCTCGATGATGTAGATGACCGGCAGCTTCCACAGGGCGGCCATGTTGAAGCTCTCATAGACCTGGCCCTGGTTCACCGCGCCATCGCCCATATAGGTGAGGCAGACCCGGTCGTTCTCCTCATACTGGTTGGCGAAGGCGATGCCGGTACCGATCGGCACCTGCGCGCCGACGATCCCATGACCGCCGTAGAAATTCTTCTCGCGGCTGAACATGTGCATGGAGCCGCCCTTGCCCTTGGAATAGCCGCCGATGCGGCCGGTCAGTTCCGCCATCACGCCGCGCGATTCCATGCCGGTGGCCAGCATATGGCCATGGTCGCGGTAGGAGGTGACGACCGAGTCGCCATCCTCGATGGCCGCCTGCATGCCCACCACCACGGCTTCCTGGCCGATATAGAGGTGGCAGAAGCCGCCAATCAGACCCATGCCGTAAAGCTGGCCCGCCTTCTCCTCGAAGCGGCGGATCAGCAGCATCTCACGGTAATAATGCTTCAGATCGTCGAGGGAGGCCGCCGGCGCGCTCTTCGCCTTAGACGACTGGGCCTTCGACGACTGGCGGCTGGATGTGCTGCGGCTGGCAGCACTCTTTGTCCGGGTCTTGCTGCTGGTACTGGCCATAACGCCTCCCCTCGGTCGCGTTCATGCGTTGGATGGCGGCCGGCCACAGCGCGGCCATTAACCATCACCAACCACTATATAGGAGAAAGTGCCGACAAGGCTAATCGCTTGATCGACGCCCCTAGTGTCAGGGCAACAGATAATGCAAAGCCAGCATGCGATCAAGGTCACGCTAAAATACTGAAAATATTGGAAGAAACTGTAATTAACTGAATTTCAGTTAATCGTCTTTGGCGGCCACCGGCAGCTGTGCGACCATCGATTTCGCACTGCGAAGAACTGGAGCCGGCGGCAAGTCTGGCGTAGTGGAAAATCCATTCGCAGGCGCAGCAATAATCACGACCTCGTCAGGGTGCGCGAGATTCAGCATGATCCTGGCCCGCTCTTCCAGCATATCAGGGTCGATACTGGCCGGCTCCAGCAGCGAAACGCGGCGCTCCAGCCGGTCATGGACGGCCCGCACCTCGTCCAGCGTCGCCTCGGCACTGGCAATCTGCTGGTCGACCAGACGCCAGGCCAGCAGCCCGCGCTCGCCCTGCACCGCGTGATAGACGAAATAGCCCAGCAGCAGCGCCCCGCAGACCGGGCCTACAGCATGTCGCGCGCGACGGCGTATTTCACGAATGGCGTCCATGGAGGGATGGAATCACACGCGATTCCATGTCGTCAAGCGATACCGGCTGGATTCGCCAAGAAGAATCAACCTGTTGCGGAAATGACTCATGAAAAAAGGCGGCCCGAAGGCCGCCCTTTCCCAATCCGTCGAATTGCTTAGCGCAGGATCGCGGTGCCAGCGTAGCGCGCGGCCCCGCCCAGCTGATCCTCGATGCGCAGCAGCTGATTGTACTTCGCCAGCCGGTCGGAGCGGCTGAGCGAGCCGGTCTTGATCTGCCCGCAATTGGTGGCGACCGCCAGGTCGGCGATGGTCGAATCCTCGGTCTCGCCGGAGCGGTGCGACATGACGGCGGTGTAGCCGGCGCGATGCGCGCGCTCGACCGCTTCAAGCGTCTCCGACAGGGTGCCGATCTGGTTCACCTTGATGAGGATGGAATTGGCAACGCCGCGCGCGATGCCGTCCGACAGCCGGTCCGGGTTGGTGACGAACAGATCGTCGCCGACCAGCTGGACCTTGCCGCCCAGCGCATCGGTTAGCGCCTTCCAGCCGTCCCAGTCATCCTCGCCCATGCCATCCTCAATGGAGATGATGGGGTAGCGTCCGCACAGCTCCTCATACAGCTTCACCATGCCGGCGGCGTCCAGGCTCTTGCCCTCGCCGTCCAGCGCGTACTTGCCGCCCTTGTGGAACTCGCTGGCGGCCGAATCCAGACCGAGCGCGATATCCTCGCCCGGCTTGTAGCCCGCCGCCTCGATAGCCTTCATGATGAAGGCCAGCGCCTCGTCGGCGCTCTTCAGGTTCGGCGCGAAGCCGCCCTCGTCGCCGACATTGGTGTTGTGGCCGGCATCCTTCAGCTGCTTCTTCAGATTATGGAACACCTCGGCGCCCATGCGCAGCGCCTCGGCGAAGCTGTCCGCGCCGACCGGCAGGATCATGAACTCCTGGAAGTCGATGGGATTATCGGCATGCGCACCGCCATTGATGATGTTCATCAGCGGCACCGGCAGGGTGCGGGCATAGACGCCGCCGACATGACGGTAGAGCGGCAGGCCGAGATCGACCGCGGCCGCCTTGGCGACCGCCAGGCTGACGCCGAGGATGGCGTTGGCGCCCAGGCGCGCCTTGTTCGGCGTGCCGTCCAGATCGATCATCAGCTGGTCGATATGCACCTGCTCGGTGGCATCCAGGCCTGACAGCGTGTCGAAAATCTCGCCATTCACCGCATCGATGGCCTTCTGCACGCCCTTGCCGAGGTAGCGGCTCTTGTCGCCGTCGCGCAGCTCCAGCGCCTCATGCGTGCCGGTGGAGGCACCGGACGGCACGCCAGCGCGCCCGGTGGCGCCACTTTCCAGCGTCACATCGACCTCGACGGTCGGGTTGCCGCGGCTGTCGAGAATCTCGCGGGCGACGATATCGATGATGGCGCTCATGGCTTGATGGCCTCCGGATGGCAGAACGAGACGAGGAATGTACGGGCTGGCGACTCATAGCCGCCTGCCCGGAAGATGACAAGCCGGCTGACAGGTTCGGTCAGCCGATCGACACCGGGTTGGCCTTGGCCAGCCGGTCGAAGGCCAGCAGCGTTTCCAGCAGTGCCGGCATCGCCTTCAGCGGCACCATGTTCGGCCCGTCGGACGGCGCGTTATCTGGGTCCTGATGGGTTTCCATGAAGACCGCCGCAACGCCGATGGACAGGGCGGCACGGGCCAGGATCGGCACGAATTCGCGCTGACCGCCGCTGCTGGTCCCCTGCCCGCCCGGCTGCTGCACAGAATGGGTGGCGTCGAACACAACCGGGCAGCCGGTCTGCGCCGCCATGATCGGCAGGGAGCGCATATCACTGACCAGCGTGTTATAGCCGAAGCTGGCGCCGCGCTCGGTCACCAGCACATTCTCGTTGCCGCTCTCGACCAGCTTGGCGACCACATTCTTCATGTCCCACGGGGCGAGGAACTGGCCCTTTTTCACATTCACCGTGCGACCGGTCTTCGCCGCCGCGACCAGCAGGTCTGTCTGGCGGCACAGGAAGGCCGGAATCTGCAGCACATCCACCGCCTTGGCGACGATGGCGCAGTGGCCGGGCTCATGCACATCGGTCAGCACCGGGCAGCCATAGGTTTCGCGGACCTCGGCCATGATCGGCAGGCTCTTTTCCATGCCGAGGCCGCGTTCGCCCTTGATGCTGGTGCGGTTCGCCTTGTCATAGGAGGTCTTGTAGATCAGCCCGATGCCCAGCTTTGCCGTCAGCTCGGCCAGCGCATGGCTCATCTCCAGCGCATGCTGCCGGCTTTCCAGCTGGCACGGGCCGGCAATCAGGGTGAAGGGCCGGTCGTTGCCGATCTCCAGCTTGCCGACGCGGACGAGACGCTGTGCGACGCTCATTGCATTCCCTTTGAACTCAGACCAGCCGCGACTGTTCGAGCGCGGCTTTCACGAAAGAGGTGAACAGCGGGTGCGGCTCGAACGGCTTCGACTTCAGCTCCGGATGGAACTGCACGCCGACGAACCAGGGGTGGCTCGGAATCTCCACCACCTCCGGCAACTCGCCATCGGGCGACATGCCGGAAAAGCGCAGGCCGACCTGCTCCAGCCGCTGCTTGTAATTGATGTTCACCTCATAACGGTGACGGTGCCGCTCGCTGATCATCCGCTGGCCGTAAATCTCCTCCAGCTTGCTGCCGTCAGCGACGGCACAGTCATAGGCGCCCAGCCGCATGGTACCGCCCAGATTGCCCTCGGCGCTGCGGCGCTCGACCTCATTGCCGCGCATCCATTCGGTCAGCAATCCGACGACCGGCTCGTCCGACGGGCCGAATTCGGTGCTGCTGGCCTTCGGCAGATGCGCCAGCGAGCGCGCCGCCTCAATCACCGCAATCTGCATGCCGAAGCAGATACCGAAATAGGGCACGTTGCGTTCGCGCGCGAAGCGCACCGCCGCGATCTTGCCTTCGCTGCCGCGCTCGCCGAAGCCGCCCGGCACCAGGATACCGTGAATTCCCTCCAGGAAATGCACCGCATCCTCGCGCTCGAAAATCTCGGCATCCATCCAGTGCAGGTTGACCTTCACATTGTTGGCGATGCCGCCATGCGCAAGGGCCTCGGCCAGCGACTTGTAAGCATCGAACACGGAGGTGTA
>NZ_JAKUSO010000041.1:0-34887 GCF_022449305.1 Oceanibaculum sp.
GCTCGTTTATTCGTTCGAGATCGGGTCCGTCACGCTCGTAATCGGCGTGCCCAGATGTGCGGCCAGCATGTCCTTGTTCGGCACATTGTCCGGCACCTTGCGGAAGCCGTCCATATCGTCGGAGAAGCAGAACAGCTTGGTCGGGATGTCGGAAAGGCGCTCGAAGGCCTGGCGCACCATCGTGGTGCGCGCCACCTCGCCGAAGGTACCGATATGCGGCAGGCCGGACGGGCCATAGCCGGTCTCCAGCAGCACATAGCCCTTCTCCGGCACTTTTCCCCCGATGCGGTCCAGCAGTTTGCGCGCCTCCTCGAAGGGCCAGGCGCGGGCGGCGGGGGCGAGGTCTCGCTCGAAGGGCTGGATGGAGGTCATGGCGCGTAACTTTCCGCTAATTTGAGCGCCGGAAGCTAGGCCGGAGTCCGGTTCGGGTCAACCATGCAGCGAATCCGCCCCGCGCGGTAGCTCACGGCGCCCTTCATGGCCCGGTTCACGGCCCGGTTCACGGCATGGTGAGTGGCCGTGTCCCGGCCATGTGTTTATATACGGCTCGAACGATATGGGTGGAGCGATCAGGTGGCGCAGACGCACGGACAGGATAGCAGGGAGGCTGGTGCAGGGCTTTTGCTGCGCCGATTCTGGCCGCTGCTCGTCCTGGCTGTCGCGCTGACCCTGTTCTTCGCGCTCGACCTCAACCGGTACTGCACCATCGATGCGGTGCGCGACAATCGCGGCGCGCTGATGGCGCTGGTCGCGGAATATGGTCTGCTCGCGGCGTTGGCCTATGCCGTCCTTTATGCGCTGTTCGTCGCCTTTTCGCTGCCGGCGGCGACGGTGCTGACCCTGCTGGCCGGTTTCCTGTTCGGCACCGCCTCGGGCACGCTGATCGTGGTGGCCGGGGCGACGACAGGCGCGGTCGCGGTGTTCCTCGCCGCCCGGCACATGTGCCAGGATGCGCTGCGCCGCCGCGCCGGACCTTGGCTGGGCAGGATGCAGGGCGGCTTCAACGAGAATGCCGTCTCCTACATGCTGGTGCTGCGTCTGGTGCCGCTCTTCCCCTTCTTCGTGGTGAACATCGTCCCGGCCCTGCTGGGTGTTTCCTTGCGTGTCTTTGCCCTGACCACGCTGGTCGGCATCATTCCCGGCAGCCTGGTCTATGTCAGTGTCGGCAACGGGCTGGGCGCGTTGTTCGAGCGCGGCGGCACGCCGGATCTCGGCCTCATTTTCGATATGGAAATCCTGCTGCCGCTGCTGGGTCTCGCCGCGCTGTCGCTGCTGCCGGTGGGCTACAAGGCCTGGAAGCGGGCGCACCGATGAGCCAGCGCACCGAGACCGATATCTGCGTCATCGGCGGCGGTTCGGCCGGGCTGTCGGTGGCCGCCGGGGCGTCGCAGATGGGCGCCCGCACCGTGCTGGTGGAGCGCGCGAAGATGGGCGGCGACTGCCTGAACTATGGCTGCGTGCCGTCGAAGGCGCTGCTGGCCGCCGGCCGCCGCGCCCGCATCGCCAATCACAGCGCCGATTTCGGCATCGACGGTCATGCCACCGTCGATTTCGCCCGGGTGCAGGCGCATGTCGCTGGCGTGATCGCCGCCATCGCGCCGCACGATTCGGTCGAGCGCTTCCAGGGGCTGGGTGTCACCGTCATTCAGGCCGATGCCCGTTTCACCGGTCCGGGAGAGCTGGTTGCCGGCGATACGGTCATCCGCGCGAAGCGCTTCGTCATCGCCACCGGGTCGCGCGCCGCCATTCCACCGGTACCGGGGCTGGAGAGCGTGTCGTGCCTCACCAACGAGACGATCTTCGGGATGCCGGAAAAGCCCGCCCATCTGCTGATCCTCGGTGGCGGGCCGATCGGGCTGGAGATGGCGCAGGCGCACCGCAACCTCGGCTGCGAGGTGACGGTGATCGAGATGGCGTCGATCGCCGGCAAGGACGATCCGGAGCTGGTCGAGCAGCTGCGCAAGCGGCTGTACGCCGATGGTATCCGGCTGCTGGAGCGCACCAAGGCGCTGGGCGTTGCCGCGAAGCAGGGCGGTGTCAGCGTGATGGTGGAGAAGGATGGCATCGCCGAGGAGGTGTCGGGCAGCCATCTGCTGGTGGCGACCGGCCGCGCACCGTCTGTCGAGGGGCTGGGGCTGGAGGCCGCCGGTGTGCGCTACGGCAAGAAGGGCATCGAGGTCGATGCCCGCCTGCGCACCAGCAACAGGCGCATCTTCGCCATTGGCGATGTCGCCGGCCCGTATCAGTTCACCCATATGGCCGGCTATCACGCCGGCATCGTCATCCGCAACGCGCTGTTCCGCCTGCCGGCCAAGGTCGATTATTCGGCCGTGCCCTGGGTCACCTATACCGATCCGGAACTGGCGCAGGTCGGCCTGAATGAGGAGGCGGCGCGGCAGCAGCATGGCGATATCCGCATCCTGCGCTGGGGCTTCCACGAGAATGACCGGGCGCAGGCCGAGCGCGAGACGGAAGGCTATGCCAAGATCGTTACCCTGCCGAACGGGCGTATCCTGGGGGCAACGATCCTGGGCCCGCAGGCGGGTGAGTTGATCGCGCTGTGGGCGCTGGCGGTCTCGAAGAAGATGAAGATCGGCGCCATCGCCTCGCTCATCCTGCCCTATCCGACGCTGGGCGAGGTCGGCAAACGCGCTGCTGGCAGCTTCTACACGCCGAAGCTGTTCGGCGAGCGCACACGGAAGATCGTGCGCTTCCTGCTGAAGTTCGGCTAAAACCGGTTCATGCCCTTCGACGCCTTTACCCGTTCGCTGTCCGCCCGGCTGCTGGTGCTGACCATCGGCTTCGTCATGCTGGCCGAGGTGCTGATCTACACCCCCTCCATCGCGCGCTACCGCGAGACCTACATGGAGGAGAAGCTGGCCTCGGCCCATCTGGCGGCGCTGACCATCGATGCCGCCCCCGACCGCATGGTGACGCAGGATCTGGAACAGGCGCTGCTGGCCCATGTCGGCGCGCATGCCATCGACCTGTTCAAGGACGGGCAGATGACGCACATGCTGGGCAGCGAGGATTCGCTGCGGCCGGCGGAAGCCTTCGACCTCCGGACAGCGATGGCGAGCGACCTCATCATGGATGCTTTCGCCGTGCTGCTGCGCACCGAGGACCGCCTGATCCAGGCGACCGGAACCTCGCCCAAGGATGCCGAGGTCGTGGTCTCCGTGATCTTCAACGAAAAGCCGATGCGCGCCGAGATGCTGGCCTTCTCCGAGCGCATCCTGGCGCTGTCGCTCATCATCTCCTTCATCACCGCGGCGCTGGTCTTCTTCAGCCTGCGCAGCATGCTGGTGCGGCCGATGCAGCGCCTCACCCAGAGCATGACCGAATTCCGCCGCGACCCTGAGGAAACGCCGGTCTTCCCCGCCAGCAGCCGGCGCGACGAGATCGGCACGGCTGCGCGCGAGCTGGCCTCGATGCAGAGCGACCTGAAGGCGGCGCTGCGCCAGAAGACGCGGCTGGCGACGCTGGGCGCCACGGTCTCCAAGGTGAATCACGATCTGCGCAACATGCTGGCCACCGCCTCGCTGGTCTATGACACGCTGTCGCGCAGCGAGGACCCGCATGTGAAGCGGGTGGTGCCGACGCTGTACCGCACCATCGACCGGGCCATCAACATCTGTACCCAGACGCTGAACTTCACCCAGGAACATCCGCCGGTCAGCAAGGCGCCGGTGCGGCTGCGGGAGTTCGTCGCCGAGATTGCGGAGGAGATCGATACCGGCTTCTTCCCCGCCGAGCGCCAGGCCGAGCTGGTGCCCGATATCCCGGAGGAGCTGACGGTGGAGATCGACCGCCACCAGTTCCACCGGGTTATCGCTAATCTGGCGCGCAATGCCGCCGAGGCGGGGGCGGAACGGATTCGCATCTCGGCCCGGCGCGATGACATGGGCACGGAAATCCTGGTGGAGGATGACGGGCCGGGCATGCCGGAGACGGTGCGGGTGACGCTGTTCCGGCCCTTCGCCGGCTCCACCAAGGCGGCGGGAACGGGTCTCGGCCTCGCCATCGTGAAGGATCTGGTGCTGGCCCATGGCGGCACGGTAGAATTGGCGCATACCGGGCCGGAGGGCAGCTGCTTCCGCATCCTGCTGCCGGTGGAAAAGCGAAAGCGATAGGGGGATAGGGCGATGGCGCGTGACGGGGATCGCTGGAATGCCGACCAGTATCTGAAATTCTCCGGCCCGCGCTTCCGGCCCGGCCTCGACCTGCTGGCCCAGGCGCCGGTCGCCGACCCGGCTAGCATCGTCGATCTGGGCTGCGGCACCGGCGACCTGACGCTGGCCATCCAGGCGCGCTTCCCGAAGGCGCGCATCACCGGCATGGATAATTCGCCGGACATGCTGGCGAAGGCGCGCAAGCATGGTGCCGACATCGACTGGGTCGAGGCCGACCTGATGCGCTGGACGCCGAAGACTCCCGCCGATCTGGTCTATTCCAACGCCGTGCTGCAATGGATTCCCGACCACCCCACGGTGCTGCGCCATGTCGCCGGCATGGTGAGTGCGACTGGCGGCCTTGCCATCCAGATGCCGCGCAATTTCAACGCGCCGTCCCATGTGCTGGCGCGCGAGACGGCGGCGGGGCCGCGCTGGAAGGACCGCATCGGCGGTGCGCTGCTGCGCGACCCGGTGGCCGATCCCGATGTCTATTACCGGCTGTTGGGCGATCTCGGCTTTTCCCATATCGACATCTGGGAGACCGAATATCTGCATGTGCTGGAAGGCGACGACCCGGTGCTGGAATGGGTGAAGGGCACGGCGCTGACTCCGGTCTTCGCTCTGATCCACGGGCAGGCGCGCGCCGATTTCGTCGCCGAATACGGTGCTGCGCTGCGCATCGCCTACCCGAAACAGCCCGATGGCAGGACGTTGTTCCCGTTCCGGCGGATTTTCCTGACCGCGCGGCGCTAAGCCGCGTTTATAGTCCGGCGGATGAATGCCGCCCCTACCCTTCTTCTGCCGAAAGCACCGGTGCTGGTCGCCGGGCGTACCGAGGCCGCCTGGATCGATTCCGACGGCGAGATCGAGACGCTGAGCCTCGCCGACGCGGCGAAGCGCGTCGTGCTGGAGCCGCCGATCCTGTGCCACGCCCGCGCCACGGCGGAGCGGCTGGGCCAGCAGGGCTTCGCCGCCTATGACCTTCTGGAGCTGTTCGCCTTCGTGCACCCGGCACGCTTCTGCCTGCCGACACCGCGCGGGCTGATCGCGGCGCTGGAACTGCCGGCGCCGGGCGATCTTGCCGGGCAGGCCGCCGGACTGATCGCGGCGGCGCAGCGACTGCTGGCCGATCTTGCCGATCCGGCGCGCGGTCCCGGCGGCATCGAGTATGACCGCCATGCCCGGCCGGTCGCCCGCGCCATGCATGCCTGTGGCTGGCGCTGGGCACCCTACGCGCTGACGGCGCTGGGCGAGGCGGTGCCGGAGCAGTCCGGCCCGGTGCGCCCGGTCGGCATGGATATCTGGCGCGACCTGCCAGAATGGTCGGAGGATGCGCCGCCGCCGAACCCCAGCCATTTCCCGGTCGATCCCGCCGAGGCCCGTGCCCGGCTGGCGGAACTGCTGGGCGGATCTGCCGAAGCCCGGCCCAGCCAGGCCGATTATGCGTCTGCCGCCAGCGCCGCTTTCGCCCCGCGCGAGGAGGAGGATGCGCCGGCCCTGGTGCTCGCCGAGGCCGGCACCGGCGTGGGCAAGACGCTGGGCTATGTCGCGCCGGCCAGCGTCTGGGCGGAAAAAAACAAGGGCACGGTCTGGATATCGACCTACACCCGCAATCTGCAGCACCAGATTGATGGCGAGCTGGACCGGCTTTTTCCCGACCCCGCGCTGAAGGCGCAGAAGGTGGTGGTGCGCAAGGGGCGCGAGAACTACCTCTGCCTGCTGAATCTGGAGGAGGCGGTGCGCGCCCTGCCGATGCGTCCGCAGGATGGTGTGGCGCTGGGCCTGATGGCGCGCTGGGCGGCGGCGACCCGTGCCGGCGATCTTGTCGGCGGCGACTTCCCGGCCTGGCTTGCCCATCTGCTGGGGCGGCCCCGGACCAGCGGCCTGTCCGACCGGCGCGGGGAGTGCATCTATGCCGCCTGCCAGCACTACCACAAATGCTTCGTCGAAAAGTCGATCCGTCGCGCCCGCCGGGCTGAGATCGTCATCGCCAACCACGCGCTGGTGATGATCCAGGCCGCGCTGGGCGGCGGCGATGGCGGTGGGGAGAATGCCGCCAGCCTGCCGACCCGCTATGTGTTCGATGAGGGGCATCATGTGTTCGATGCCGCCGATGGCGCCTTCTCCGGCCATCTGACGGCGCTGGAGATGGTGGAGTTGCGGCGCTGGCTGCTGGGCGCGGAAGGGCGCGGCACCAGCCGTGCACGCGGGCTGAAGACCCGCGTCGAGGACATGATCGCCGGCGATGACCGGGCGGAGGAGGCGCTGCGCCGGGTGCTGCATGCTGCCCGCTGCCTGCCCGGCGAGGGCTGGAACAGCCGCATCGGCGAGGGTCAGCCGGACGGGCCGGCGGAGGCGCTGCTGGCGCTGGTGCGCAAGCAGACCTACGCCCGCCAGCCTGACCGCTCCAGCCCCTATGGCATGGAGACCGACGCGCATCCGCCGCTCGACGGGCTGCTCGACGCGGCGGCAACGCTGGAGGGCGCGCTGGGCGCGCTGCTGCAGCCGATCCAGGAGCTGAAGAAACGGATATCCGCGAAGCTGGATACTGAGGCGGATCAGCTCGATACCGCCGCCCGCCAGCGCATGGAGGCGGTGGCCCGCAGCCTGACCCGGCGCGGCGAGGTGCAGATCGGCGGCTGGCGCGGCATGCTGAAGGCGCTGGCCGAGGGCACGCCTGAGGAGTTCGTGGACTGGTTCGCGGTGGACCGGTTCGACGGGCGCGACATGGATTACGGCATGCACCGGCACTGGGTCGATCCGACGCTGCCCTTCATCCGCTCCGTGGTGGAGCCGGCGCAGGGCGTGCTGGTGACCTCGGCCACACTGCGCGACGGCTCCGGCGAGGTGGAGCGCGACTGGGCCGCCGCAGAGGCGCGCACCGGCAGCCGCCATCTGCCGGCCCCCGCCGTGCGCGTCGCCGTGCCCTCGCCCTTCGATTATCCGAACCAGACCCGCGTCTATGTCGTCACCGATGTGCGCAAGGACGATCTCGGCCAGGTGGCGGCTGCCTACCGGTCGCTGTTCCAGGCCTCGGGCGGCGGCGGGCTCGGCCTGTTCACCGCGATCAGCCGGCTGCGCGCCGTGCATGGCCGCATTGCCGCCCCGCTGGATCAGGCTGGTATCCCGCTCTATGCCCAGCACGTCGATGGGCTCGACACCTCCACGCTCATCGACATTTTCCGGGCGGAGGAGGCGGCCTGCCTGCTGGGCACCGACGCGGTGCGCGACGGTGTCGATGTGCCGGGACGTTCGCTCAGGCTGCTGGTGTTCGACCGGGTGCCCTGGCCGCGCCCGGATATCCTGCACCGCGCCCGGCGGGAGCATTTCGGCAAGCGCGCCTATGACGACATGATCACCCGGCTGCGCCTGAAACAGGCCTTCGGCCGGCTGGTGCGGCGCGGCGACGATCACGGCGTGTTCGTGCTGCTCGACCCGATGATGCCCTCCCGGCTTGCCGGCGCCTTCCCGGAAGGGGTGGCGGTGCAGCGCGGCGGCCTCGCCGAGGCGGTAGCCGGTGTCAGGGAATTCTTCGGGACGGCGGACGAGGCGGCCGAACAGGCGGGCCAGGCCCGGGGGTGAGGGGCCATAATACGAACCGTCATTCCCGGGCTTGTCCCGGGAATCCAGGGTTCAGCCTACTCGATAGGCATCCAGTAAGCGGAGGCATGGACCCCCGGCACAAGGCCGGGTGTGGCGTCTGAGGGGGGCGGCACGCTCGAAATCCCCTACTCGATGCCGAAATACACCAGCACGAAGGAGACGGTTACCACCGACAGCACGGTGGACATCAGGATCGTGCCGCTCATGCGCTGGGTGTAGATTCCATAGCGCAGCGACAGCACGAAGGCCAGGCCGCCGGTCGGCAGCGCCGCCATGATGACCGCCGAGGCGGCCCAGAACGGGTCGAGATTCATCACCGGCACGGCCAGCCACCAGGTGATCAGCGGCTGCGCGATCAGCTTCAGGAAGGTCATGATGCCGACCTCGCCAAGGCCCGCCGTCATCGGCTTGCCATAAAGGAACAGCCCCATCGAGAACAAAGCCGCCGGCCCGGCGGCGGCGCCCAGAATCTTGGAGAAATTCTCGATCGGCACCGGCACCGCGATCTGCCAGGCGGAGAACAGGATGCCGATGGCGGTGGACATCACCAGCGGGTTCTTCGCGATGGCCACGGCCACGCCGCGCAGGATCAGCAGCGGCCGGCTGCCGGCCTTCATGTCCAGTTCGATCAGCACCACCATCACGCCAACCACCAGCGCGCCGTTATAGACGGTGGCGATCAGCGCCGGCAGCAGCATCTGCTCGCCGAAGGCGGCGATGAACAGCGGCACGCCCATATAGCCGGTGTTGGAGAAGGTCGCCGCCATCCCTTGCATGCAGTGCAGCGCCGGACGGCCGGGGAACAGCATCAGCCCGGCGATCATCGCCATGGCGAACACCGCCAGCACGCCGCCCGTATAGGCCGCGAGATAGGGCCAGTTGAAAATCTGCTCCAGCGGCACCTGCGCCATCGACAGGAACAGCAGCGGCGGCAGGGCGAAGTAATAGACGAAGCTGTTCAGCGCCTGCGAGGCGCTTTCGCCCAGCAGGCCCAGCCGCCCGGACATGTATCCGGCGAACATGATCCCGAAAACGGGCAGGGCGACGTTGAAGACGGCTTGCATGGCGCCGCGACCTTACAAGCCCCGCGCGCAGGGGTCGAGACTTCGCATGCATGCCTGTTTCACATGCGTCATTGGCAGGGCAGGGCCGGCGCGCCATATTCCCGGCATGTCCGATAGCATGCTCGTCTTCGACCGCCCTTCCGTCCGTGCCCGCCGCGACCGCGCGGCTGCCGGTTTTTCCGGCTTCTCCTTCCTGAAGCGGGAGGTGGCGGCACGGCTTGCCGACCGGCTGGACGGCATCAACCGGCGCTTCCCGCTGGCGCTCGACCTCGGCAGCCATCATGGCGAACTGGCGGCGGAACTGGCCGGCCGCAACGGCATCGAGCGGGTGATCGCCGCCGATCTGTCGCCCGGCATGGCCGGTGCGGCGCGCGCGGGGGGGCATCCGGCGCTGGCGCTGGATGAGGAGGCGCTGCCCTTCGCCGCCGGGTCGCTGGACCTCGTCGCCTCCTGCCTGTCGCTGCACTGGGTGAACGACCTGCCGGGTGCCTTCCTGCAAATTCGCCAGTCCCTGAAGCCGGACGGGCTGTTCCTCGCCGCGATGCTGGGCGGCACCACGCTGGTGGAGCTGCGCGAGGTGATGGCGCAGGCGGAGATCGACGTCGAGGGCGGGCTGTCGCCGCGCCTCTCCCCCTTCGCCGATGTGCGCGATGCCGGCGGGCTGCTGCAGCGCGCCGGCTTCGCCCTGCCGGTGGTGGACAGCGACTGGCTGGAGGTGACCTATGACAATGCGCTGGCGCTGATGCGCGATCTGCGCGGTATGGGCGAGACCAACGCGCATCTGGAACGCCGCAAGGGGTTCACGAAGCGCGCCACCCTGCTGCGCGCGGCGGAGCTGTATCAGGAGCGGTTCGCCGGCCCGGATGGGCGCATCCCGGCAACCTTCCAGGTACTCTATCTGACCGGCTGGGTACCGGATGCGGCGACCCAGCAGAAGCCGCTGAAACCCGGTAGTGCCGCCGCCCGTCTGGCCGAGGCGCTGGGCGGGGTGGAAGTCTCCACCGGGGTGAAGCCGAACTGACGCGAGGGGGAGCCTTGCGCCGGGCGCGGGTGGCAAAGCGCCCGATTTGTGCAAATTAGTAACCGACAACGCCAAGAACCGAGATATCGAGGAACCGCCATGTCCAGCGCAGCCCTGAAGACCGACCCCGCCGATATCGTGATTGCCGATCTGCTGCCGGCCTGCCGCGACGCGGTCGAGGCCGCCGACCGGCTGACCGATTCGGCGCTGCGCAATGTCGGCGCGCTGGTGGCGCCGGACGGCAAGATCAGCAGCGCCCTGCTCGACCGCGAACAGCTGGCGGTGCATGGCGTTTCCTGGCTCGCCACCTACACCGAATCGCTGCGCCAGATGCTGGGCTGGGCGGAACGGCTGGAGGCACAGGGCGCGTTGCGCGAGTTCGAGGCGCTGATCCTGCAGGCCGCGTTCGGCGAATATCTGGCGCAGATCGCGGGCGGAATCGCGATCTCGCAGGTGGAGATGGTGCGGCCGCGCGATTTCGGGCTGGAAGCGGCGGATGTCGCGGCTTTTCGCACGGTATCTGTCGAAAAGCTGATCGCCGCTGGCTACACCAACGCGGTGCGGCTGCGCCTCTCTGAACTGATGGCGGACGGCCTGACCAGCGGCGATTTCGGTGCGCTGGGCCTCGATGACGAGATGCTGGAAATGATGCGCGACCAGTTCCGCCGCTTCGGCGCGGAGAAAGTCGCGCCCTTCTGCAATGACTGGCATCTGAAGGACGAACTGATCCCCATCGCCGTGGTCGAGCAGATGGCGGAGCTGGGCGTGTTCGGCCTGACCATCCCGGAGGAGAATGGCGGCCTCGGCCTCGGCAAGATGGCGATGTGCGTGGTGACGGAGGAACTGTCCCGCGCCTATATCGGCGTTGGCTCGCTGGGCACCCGTTCGGAGATCGCCGGCGAGCTGATCCGCCTGGGCGGCACGCCGCAGCAAAAGGAACACTGGCTGCCGAAGCTGGCCAGCGGCGAGATCCTGCCGACCGCCGTGTTCACCGAACCGAATACCGGTTCCGACCTCGCAAACCTGCGCACCCGCGCCGTGCGCGAGGGCGATCACTACGCGATCCATGGCAACAAGACCTGGATCACCCATGCCGCACGCACTGACATGATGACCATCCTGGCGCGCACCGGCTCGCCGGACAGCGGCTATAAGGGCCTGTCCATGTTCCTGGCAGAAAAGCCACGCGGCACGGATGAGGACCCGTTCCCGGCCAAGGGGATGACCGGCGGCGAGATCCATGTGCTGGGTTATCGCGGCATGAAGGAATACGAGCTGGGCTTCGACGGCTTCCAGGTGAAGGCGGAAAACCTGCTGGGCGGTATCGAGGGGCAGGGCTTCAAGCAGCTGATGGCGACCTTCGAGAGTGCGCGCATCCAGACTGCCGCGCGTGCCGTTGGCGTGGCGCAAAACGCGCTGGAGCTGGGCCTCGCCTATGCCCGCGAGCGCATCCAGTTCGGGCGGCCGATCTACGACTTCCCGCGCGTGTTCGGCAAGCTGGCCTGGATGGCGGTGGAGACCATGATCGCCCGGCAGCTGACCTATTTCGCGGCGCGCGAGAAGGACAGCGACCGGCGCTGCGACATCGAGGCCGGCATGGCCAAGCTGCTGGCCGCCCGTGTCGCCTGGTCGAACGCCGACAATGCGCTGCAGGTGCATGGCGGCAATGGCTATGCCCATGAATATCCGGTCAGCCGGGTGCTGTGCGATGCCCGCATCCTGAACATCTTCGAGGGTGCGGCCGAGATTCAGGCCCATGTCGTGGGGCGCGGCCTGTTGTCGCGGCGCATGGAAGGACGCAACTGAGCGCACTCCCGGCGTTGTGACTTCCCATCGGGGCGGCTTATATGGATGGCATGAGCGATATTTTCTTCATCCTGACCGTCATCGCCATGCTGATCACGCTGGCGGTGCTGGGAACCGGCCTGTTCGCGATGGCGCGCGGCGGCGACTTCAACCGGCGCAATTCCAACAAGCTGATGCGCCTGCGCATCATCGCGCAGGCCGTGGCGCTGGCGCTGTTCGCCATCGCCATGCTGATGCGTTGAGGCGTCCCGCATGGTGAAGCTGACCCGCATCTACACGCGCGGCGGCGACAAGGGCAAAACCTCGCTGGGCAATGGCAAGCGGGTGGACAAGCACGCGCTGCGTGTCGCCGCCTATGGCGCGGTGGACGAGGCGAATGCCGCCATCGGCATCGCCCGGCTGCATACCGCCAGCCTGCCCGACGCCGATGCCATGCTGGGGCGCATCCAGAACGATCTGTTCGACCTTGGCGCCGATCTCTGCACGCCGGACGATGGGAAGGATCTGGGCTACGAGCCGCTGCGCATCCTCGACAGTCAGGTACAGCGGCTGGAGCGGGAGATCGACGCGATGAACGCCGAGCTGGCGCCGCTTTCTTCCTTCGTGCTGCCGGGCGGCACACCGGCCTCCACGCATCTGCATCTGGCGCGCACGCTGGCCCGTCGCGCCGAGCGCGCCATCACCCGCCTGTCACGCCGCGAGCCGGTCAATCCTGCTGCGCTGCAATATGTGAACCGGCTCTCCGACCATCTGTTCGTCCTGGGGCGGTTCCTGAACGACAAGGGGGCCGGAGACGTGCTGTGGATTCCGGGCGCGACGCGCGAGGCGCAATAGGCCGGCGGAAAGGATGTTTCCGCATGGCAGGGTTTATTGTGCATTGCCGAAGGAATCGGCTAGGGTCGCTTGACACAAAAAGCCGCCTCCCCTAACACAGGCGGCTCTATCGGAGGAATTTCCTGAAGGAACCGAGTCATCATGAAGGTTCTCGTCGCCGTTAAGCGTGTCGTCGATTACAACGTCAAGGTCCGTGTGAAGGCGGACGGTTCGGGCGTTGAGACGGCCAATGTGAAGATGTCCATGAACCCCTTCGACGAAATCGCCGTCGAAGAGGCCGTCCGTCTGAAAGAGGCCGGCAAGGCCGAGGAGATTGTCGCTGTGTCGCTGGGTGTCCAGCAGGCGCAGGAGACGATCCGCACCGCGCTCGCCATGGGGGCCGACCGCGGCATCCATGTGCAGACCGATGACGAGCTGCAGCCGCTGGCGGTCGCCAAGATGCTGAAGGCCGTCGTCGAGAAGGAGCAGCCGCAGCTGGTCATCCTCGGCAAGCAGGCGATTGACGATGATTGCAACCAGACCGGCCAGATGCTGGCCGCGCTGCTGGGCTGGCCGCAGGGCACCTTCGCCTCCAAGGTTGCGCCGGAAGGCGACAAGGTGCAGGTCACGCGCGAAATCGATGGCGGCCTTGAGACCGTCTCGCTGAAGCTGCCGGCCATCGTCACCACCGACCTGCGCCTGAACGAGCCGCGCTACGCCTCGCTGCCGAACATCATGAAGGCGAAGAAGAAGCCGATCGACCAGATGACCCCGGCCGATCTCGGCGTCGATACCGCGCCCCGCCTGACCACGCTGAAGGTCAGCGAGCCGCCGAAGCGCTCGGCCGGTGTGAAGGTGGGCAGCGTCGCCGAGCTGGTGGACAAGCTGCGCAACGAAGCCAAGGTCATCTAAGGCAGCAGGACGCGAGGAAAAGAACATGAGCATTCTTGTCGTTGCAGAACACGACAACGCGTCGCTGAAGCCGGCGACGCTGAACACCGTTGCCGCCGCCCAGCAGATTGCCCAGCACAACGGGGGCGGGGATATCCATGTGCTGGTGGCTGGCTCCGGCTGCGATGCCGCCGCGCAGGCCGCCGCCAAGATCGCCGGCATTGCCAAGGTGCTGGTCGCCGACGGGGCTGAATTCGCCAATGCGCTGGCTGAAAATCTGGCCCCGCTGGTGGTGAAGCTGGCCAGCGGCTACAGCCATGTGCTGGCGCCGGCCACGACCTCGGGCAAGAACGTCATGCCGCGCGTCGCAGCGCTGCTGGACGTACAGCAGATATCCGAGATCGTCGCGGTCGAGGGCGCCGACACCTTCGTGCGCCCGATCTATGCCGGCAATGCGCTGGCCACCGTGAAGTCCAGCGATGCGCTGAAGATCATCACCGTGCGCGCGACCGGCTTCGACGCGGCTGCTGCCGAGGGCGGTTCGGCCAGCGTGGAGAAGGTGGACTCGACCGGCGATGCCGGCACCTCCAGCTTCGTCGGCCAGGAACTCTCCAAGTCGGAGCGGCCGGAGCTGACCAGCGCCCGCGTCATCGTCTCGGGCGGTCGCGGCATGCAGTCGGGCGACAATTTCCACATGCTCGATAAGATCGCCGACAAGCTGGGTGCCGCCGTTGGCGCCAGCCGCGCGGCGGTCGATGCCGGCTTCGTGCCGAACGACTACCAGGTCGGCCAGACCGGCAAGATCGTGGCGCCGGAACTCTACATCGCCGTCGGCATCTCGGGTGCCATCCAGCATCTGGCGGGCATGAAGGATTCCAAGGTGATCGTCGCCATCAACAAGGACGAGGAGGCGCCGATCTTCCAGGTCGCCGATTACGGCCTGGTGGGCGACCTGTTCAAGATCGTGCCGGAACTGGAAGCCGAACTCGGCAAATAACAAGAAAAGGCGCACCCTCCGGGGGAAACCCTCGGGAGCGGTGCGCCGAACGCCCCGTCGAACGGGGCCGGTGAGGGATGGCCGGGCCGCGATTTTGCGCGGATGCCGGGCAACACAGGCGCAAGGGTGGGCAATATGAAGATCATCGGCATCATCGGCGCCGGGCAGATGGGCAGCGGTATCGCCCAGATCTGTGCCACGGCCGGCTATGACGTGAAGCTGTCCGACATCGAACAGTCACGCCTCGACGCGGCGGTCGAGAAGATCGACCAGAACCTGAAGCGCATGGTGGCGCGCGACAAGATCGAGGCCGCCACCGCCGAGGCCGCGATGAAGCGGATTTCGACCGGCACCGACTACGCCATCTTCGGCGATTGCGACATGGTCATCGAGGCGGCGACCGAGAATGAGGAGATCAAGCGGTCGATCTTCCGCACGCTGGTCCCGGCGCTGAAGGCCGATGCGATCATCGCCTCCAACACCTCTTCCATCTCGATCACACGGCTGGCCGCCACCACCGACCGGCCGGAGAAGTTCATCGGGATGCATTTCATGAACCCGGTGCCGGTCATGCAGCTGGTCGAGCTGATCCGCGGCATCGCGACCGGGGAGCAGACCTTCGAGGCGGTGCGCAAGCTGGCCCTCGATCTCGGCAAGACGGTTGCCGTGTCGGAGGATTTCCCAGCCTTCATCGTGAACCGCATCCTGCTGCCGATGATCAACGAGGCGGTCTATACGCTCTATGAGGGCGTGGGCTCGGTCGAGGCCATCGACACCGCGCTGAAGCTGGGCGCCAACCATCCGATGGGCCCGCTGGAGCTGGCCGACTTCATCGGGCTGGATACCTGCCTCGCGGTCATGCATGTGCTGTATGACGGGCTGGCCGACAGCAAGTACCGCCCCTGCCCGCTGCTGGTGAAATATGTCGAGGCCGGCTGGCTCGGCCGCAAGACCAACCGCGGCTTCTACGACTATAGCGGCGAGAAGCCCGTCCCCACCCGCTGATCAATCCGCCGCCGCACGTTGCAGGCTGGCGGGGACAGGCTTGTCCATATAGTGGCGGATGAGGGCGATGGCGTCCGGCGAATCCCAGGCCGCCGCGCCCACCAGCTGCCCGACCATCTTGCCCTCGCGGTCGATCAGGATGCTGGTCGGCAGGCCCTTGGCGCCCAGCGCGCGGGTTAGCGCCGTCTTCGGGTCGAGATAGATGGCGAGCTTCTTCAGCCCGTGCTTCTCGTAGAAGGGGCGCACCTGCTTCGCCCCGCCGCGGTCGGTGGACACCGCCAGCACCTGGAAGTCTCGGCCACCCAGCTTTGCCTGCAGCGCATCCAGCGCCGGCATCTCCTCGACACAGGGCGCGCACCAGGTCGCCCAGAGATTGACCAGCAGTACCGTGCCGCGCAGGTCGGCCAGCGTCAGGCTTTTTCCGGATTCGTCCGTGAAGCCCGTTTCCGGCGCTGGTCGCGGCGGCTGGATGGGGGTAAAGTCCGCCATTTCCGGCCCCAGCGGCGGCTGCGCCTGCGCAGGACCGGCGAGAAGGCCGAGGCAGAACAAGGCGGCTGCGAAGGCCGTGTGCTTTGTCGTTACGCTGAACATTCCATCAATCCCGGTAGCCTGTCCGAGTTGCGAGCCAAGATGACCGCTGAAACCAAGAACGCCGATACCAACAACACCGGCGCCGATGCCGGCAATACCATGTGGGGTGGACGCTACACCACCGGCCCTGCCGAAATCATGGAGAAGATCAACGCCTCCATCGATTTCGACAAGCGCATGTACGCCCAGGACATCGAAGGCTCCAAGGCGCATTGCCGCATGCTGGTCGCCACCGGCGTCATTACCGCAGAGGATGGCGGCAAGATTTTGACCGGCCTCGACCAGATATTGGCCGAGATCGAAGCGGGTCAATTCACCTTCAAGCGCTCGCTGGAAGACATCCACATGAATGTGGAGGCACGGCTGACCGAGATCATCGGCCCGGCGGCGGGCCGCCTGCACACCGCGCGCTCGCGCAACGACCAGGTGGCGCTGGATGTGCGCCTGTGGGTGCGCGATGCCGCCGACCGTGCCGATGTACAGATCGCCGACCTGCAGTCTGCCCTGGTGTCGCGCGCCGAGGAATATGCCGATGCGGTGATGCCGGGCTTCACCCACCTGCAGACCGCGCAGCCGGTGACCTTCGGCCATCATCTGATGGCCTATGTCGAGATGTTCGGGCGCGACCGGGGCCGCTTCCAGGATGCGCGCCGGCGGATGAACGAATCGCCGCTGGGCGGCGCTGCGCTCGCCGGCACCTCCTTCCCGATCGACCGGCACATGACGGCGAAGGATCTGGGCTTCGACCGGCCGATGGGCAATTCGATGGATGCCGTGGCCGACCGCGATTTCGCGCTGGAATATCTGGCTGCCGCCTCGATCCTGGCGACGCATCTGTCGCGCCTGGCCGAGGAGATCGTGATCTGGTGCAGCGCGCAGTTCCGCTTCATCCGGCTGACGGACGCCTTCTCCACCGGTTCTTCGATCATGCCGCAGAAGCGTAATCCCGACGCGGCGGAGCTGGTGCGCGGCAAGGCTGGCCGGGTGATCGGCGCGCTGAACACGCTGCTGATCGTCATGAAGGGCCTGCCGATGACCTACGGCAAGGACATGCAGGAGGACAAGGAGCCGGTGTTCATGGTCCGCGATACGCTGGACCTCTGCATCTCCGCCATGACCGGCATGGTGCGCGACCTGACGGCCAACCGGCAGGCGATGCGCGACGCGACGCTGCCCGGCTTCGCCACCGCGACCGACCTTGCCGACTGGCTGGTGCAGAATCTGAACATTCCGTTCCGCGAGGCGCACCACATCACCGGCCATATGGTGAAGCTGGCCGAGGATAATGGCGTCGATCTGTCGGAGCTGAGCCTGGAACAGATGCACGGCGTCGAGCCGCGCATCACCCAGGAGGTGTTCGAGGTGCTGGGCATCGACAATTCGGTGAGGAGCCGGGTCAGCTATGGCGGTACCGCGCCGGCGCGCGTGCTGGAGCAGGCGAAGCTTTGGAAGGAGCGTCTGGGATGAAGGCACGCTCGCTCTGCATTACTCTGCTCGTTGCGCTGCTGCTGGCCGGCGGCCTGACGGCCTGCGGCAAGAAGGGCGGGCTGGAGCCGCCGCCGTCCGGCGAGGGCCAGAAGGAAAACAAGTACCCGCGCACCTATCCGGCGCGCTGACCGGTTCGGGAATCAGGATCATGGACGCATTCACCCATCGCGATGGCCGGCTGTATGCCGAGGATGTGCCGCTGGCGCGCATCGCGGAACAGGTCGGCACGCCGGTCTTCGTCTATTCGGCCACATCCATTGAGGCGCAGTACGATGCGCTCGCATCCACGCTGGCCGACATGAAGGTCGGCATCTGCTACGCGCTGAAGGCCAATTCCAACCAGGCCGTGATCGCTACGCTGGCAGCGCGCGGCGCCGGTGCCGATGTGGTGTCGGAGGGTGAGCTGCGCCGGGCGCTGGCCGCCGGCGTGCATCCCTCGAAGATCGTCTTCGCCGGGGTCGGCAAGACGGCGGAGGAGATGGCATTCGCGCTGAAGGCCGGCATCCACCAGTTCAACCTGGAATCCGGGCCGGAGCTGGAGCTGCTGAACGAGGTTGCCGGTCGGCTGGGGCTGGTAGCACCGGTTGCCATCCGGGTGAATCCGGACGTGGACGCCAAGACCCACGCCAAGATCACCACCGGCAAGAAGGAAAACAAGTTCGGCATCGAGATCGAGCAGGCGAAATCCGTCTTTGCCCGCGCCGCCGCCCTGCCGCATATCGATCCGGTCGGCGTGGCCATGCATATCGGCTCGCAGCTGACGGATCTGGCACCCTACCGCGCCGCCTACCGCCGCATGGCCGATCTGGTGAAGGCCCTGCGCGCCGAGGGACACGATATCCGCCGCGTCGATCTGGGCGGCGGTATCGGTATCGATTATCGCGGCGATCATACTGTCGATCTGGCAGGCTATGCCGCCATCGTGCGCGAGGAGATCGCGCCGCTGGGGGCGGAGATGATCTGCGAGCCGGGCCGCCTGCTGGTTGGCAATGCCGGCGTGCTGCTGACCAGCGTGATCTATGTGAAGCAGGGCACGGCAAAGCGCTTTGTCATCGTCGATGCTGCGATGAACGATCTGATCCGGCCGACCCTGTATGAGGCACATCACGATATCGTGATGGAGCGCGCGGGCGCCCCAGAATCGCCGCATCCTGCCGATATCGTTGGTCCGATCTGCGAGAGCGGCGATTATCTGGCGAAAGACCGGGTGTTGCCGGAACTGGCGCCGGGCGACCTGCTTGCGGTGAAGTCCGCTGGTGCCTATGGCGCGGTGATGGGATCAAGCTACAATACCCGCCTGCTGGCGCCCGAAGTGCTGGTGCGCGGCGGGGACTTCGCGGTGGTGCGGCCCCGGCCCAGCTACGAGACGCTGATCGGCCAGGATCGACTGCCCGACTGGCTCTCGCCGGCGCAGCCGGTCCGGCGGGCAGCAGCCGGAGAAGATTAGCCCGGTTTCGGGTAACGGTCTTTCCGATCCGGCATATCGCCCCCATCTCGCTGATATGGGGTTGGAAGGAGCGGACATGGATCGGAGCCCTCTGGAACAGGATAGACAGCCGGCCTTTGCCGGAAATGTGGCTGGCGGCCTGAAGCCGCGCCTGGCCTGGCTCGCCCTGTTCTGGGAGGCGGCATGGCCCGCCCTCTGGCCCAGCGTCGGTGTCGCCGGCCTGTTCCTGTCGCTGGCTCTGCTCGATGTCCTGCCGTCGCTCGGCTTCGCGCTGCATCTGGCGGCGCTTGTCCTGTTCCTCGGTGTCTTCCTGTTCCTGACGGTGCGCAACCTGCGCCGGCTGCGCCTGCCCGAGGGCCGCGCCGCGCTGCGCCGGCTGGAAACCGCCAGCGGCCTTGGCCACCGTCCGCTGTCCGGGCTTCAGGATACGCTGGGCTCCAATCCGAAGGACCCGATGGCGCAGGCGTTGTGGCAGGCGCATCAGGCCCGGCTCGCCCGGCTGGTGCGCAGCCTGCGCGTCGGCCTGCCCTCGCCCGGTCTTGCCCGGCTCGATGTCTGGGGCCTGCGCGCGGCGCTGGGCCTGCTGCTGGTGATTGCCGTTGCCACCGGCTGGCGCGACGCCGACGACCGGCTGCTGCGCGCGGTGACGCCCAGCTTCGCCGGGGCCGCCCCGGCCGGCCCGCCGCCCGTCGATGCCTGGATCAACCCGCCGGCCTATACCGGCCTGCCGCCGCTCTATCTGCGCAAGAAGACCGATACGGTATCCGCCGATCCGGCCGTTGCGCAGAGCGATCAGCCGACACTCTCCATCCCGACCGGCAGCAAGCTGCTGGCGCAGGTGCATGGCGGCACGGGCCAGCCGGTGCTGCGCATCGAAGGGAGCCAGACGCCGTTCGAGAGCCTCGATTCCAGCAATCACCGGCTGGAGGCGGAGCTGACTGCCGGCAGCACGCTGCGCATCGAGCAGGAAGGCACGCTCCTGCAGGAATGGCGTATCGCTGTGGTGCCCGACCAGGCGCCCATCGCCGCCTTCCACAGCGACCCCGCCGCCGGCGAGCGCGCGGCGCTGAAGCTGGATTATGAGGCCAGCGACGATTACGGGCTGGAAAAGGTGACCGCGATCATCCGCCGGACCGCCTCCATCGAGCCGGGGGCGGCCATCATCGGCACGGCGACCCTGGAACTGGCGCTGGTATTGCCGGCATTGTCGCCGAAGCAGGCGCGTGCCGTTTCCTATCACGACCTCACCCCGCATCCCTGGGCCGGCACGCCGGTCCAGATCGAGCTGAAGGCGGAGGACGCCATCGGTCAGGAGGGGCTGAGCGCGCCCTTCCTCATGGTCCTGCCAGAGCGTGAATTCACCCATCCGGTCGCCCGCGCCATTATCGAGCAGCGCAAGCGGCTGACGCTGGACCCGGCGGCGCGTGAGGATATCGCCGAAAAGCTGACAGATGTCGCCGCAGCGCCGCAGGCCTATAACGAGGACAAGGTGGTGTTCCTCGCGCTGAAATCCGCCATCGCGCGGCTGTATGCCGGCGGTGAGGACATCGAAGCCGTGCAGGATCTGCTCTGGGACGCCGCGCTCAGGCTGGAGGATGGCGGTGTGTCGCTGGCCGAACGCGACCTGCGCGACATCCAGCGCCGGCTGCAGGAGGCGCTGGCCCGCAACGCGCCGGAGGAAGAGCTTGAGCGGCTGATGGACGAGCTGGAACGCGCCATGGACCGCTTCATGGAAGCGATGATGGAGCAGATGCAGCAGATGGCCGAGCAGGGCATCCAGCCGCCGACCTTCGATCCGTCGCAGATGCAGCAGATCGACCGTCAGGATCTGCAGCGCATGATGGACCAGATGCGCGAGATGATGCGCTCCGGCGCGCGTGACAAGGCGCAGCAGATGCTCTCCCAGCTGCAGCAGATGATGGAGAATATGCGCGCCGGCATGATGCCGCAGCAGCAGAACCAGCAGATGCAGCAGCAGATGCAGGCTCTGCAGGAATTGCAGGATCTGACCCGCCGGCAGCAGCAGCTGCTGGACGAGACCTTCCGCATGCAGCAGCAGATGCAGGGCAATGCCGACCGCCCCTCGCAGCGCGGCCAGCAGCCCGGCATGCAGGGCCAGCAGGGGCCGCAGCAGGGCGACCAGAACCAGCAGATGGGGCAGGAGGGCCGCAGCGGCCAGGCCGATGGCCGTTCGCGCATGACGCCGGAACGCGGGGCCGCCCTGCAGGAAGCGCTGCGCCGTGCGCTGGGCGACCTGATGCGGCGCATGGGCGAGGCTGGCGAGATTCCCCGCCAGCTGGGCCAGGCGGAACGCGCCATGCGCGATTCCAGCGATGCGCTGCGCGGCAACCAGCCGGGCGATGCGATCCCCGCCGAGACGGAGGCGCTGGACCAGCTGCGCTCCGGCGCGCAGCAGATGGCCGAACAGATGGCCCAGCAGATGATGGCCGGCCAGCAGCCGGGCCAGCAGGGGCAGGACCGGCCCGGCCAGCAGGGCCGCCGCCAGGGCGAGCGCGATCCGTTCGGCCGGCCCTACAATAATGACGGCCAGTTCGCGACCGGCGATGTCGAGGTGCCCGAACAGTCCGACCTGAAGCGCGCCCGCGAGATTTTCGACGAACTGCGTCGCCGCTCCGGCGATACCAGCCGCCCGGAATACGAGCTGGACTATATCGACCGGCTGCTCCGTCGCTTTTGATGAACCGTTTCTGGGGGCGCTTCTGACAGGGGTGCGGCACAATAACCCCATGGCGAAGTGCCGGCGGATGGTCTAGATCATGCGTTTCTCCAACGCGCGCAGATGCTATCACCTTCCATGAGCAAGATTTTCGACATCGCCATCGTCGGCGGCGGCGTGAACGGATGCGGCATTGCCCGCGATGCCGCCGGCCGGGGCCTCTCCGTCTTCCTGTGCGAGCAGCAGGACCTTGCTGGCGCCACTTCCTCGGCCAGCACCAAGCTGATCCATGGCGGGCTGCGCTATCTGGAATATTACGAGTTCCGGCTGGTGCGCGAGGCGCTGATCGAGCGTGAGGTGCTGCTGGGTATGGCCCCGCACATCGCCTGGCCGCTGCGCTTCGTGCTGCCGCACCACAAGGGGTTGCGCCCGGCCTGGCTGATCCGGCTGGGGCTGTTCCTCTATGATCATCTGGGCGGCCGCAAGATATTGCCGGGCACGCGGACGCTGGATTTGCGCCGCGATGCCGCCGGCGCGCCGCTGGCCGGCGATTTCATGAAGGCCTTCGAGTATTCCGACTGCTGGGTCGAGGATTCCCGCCTTGTCGTGCTGAACGCCATGGATGCGGCGGCGCGCGGCACGGAAATCCACACCCGCACCCGCTGCACCGGGGCGCGCCGAATCGAGGGCGTGTGGGAGGTGACGGTGGAGGATGCCGCCGGCAGCCGCGAGACGGTCCGCGCGAAATCGCTGGTGAATGCCGCCGGCCCCTGGGTGTCGCGCTTCCTGACCGAGGGTGTGGGCCAGAACGCTGCGGCGCGCATCCGCATGGTGAAGGGCAGCCACATCGTGGTGCCGCGCCTGTTCGACCATGACAAGGCCTACATCTTCCAGAACAGCGACGGGCGCATCGTCTTCGCCATCCCCTACGAGCGCGACTTCACGTTGATCGGCACCACCGACCAGGATTTCAAGGACGATCCGGCGCATGTCGCGATCTCGGAGGAGGAAACACGCTATCTGTGCGATGCGGTCAGCGGCTATCTGAAACAGCAGGTCACGCCTGACATGGTGGTGTGGACCTATGCCGGCGTGCGCCCGCTCTATGACGATGGCGCGTCGAAGGCGCAGGCCGCCACGCGCGACTATGTGCTGAAGCTGGACGCGCCGGAAGGCGGCGCGCCGCTGCTGAACATCTTCGGCGGCAAGATCACCACCTACCGCAAGCTGGCGGAATCCGCGCTGGCGCTGCTGAAGCCGCATCTGCCGGGCATGGGCCGGCCCTGGACCGAGGGGGCGACGCTGCCCGGCGGTGACTTCCCGGTGCTGGGCTTTGCCGATCAGGTCGCGGCGCTGCGCGCGGCCCATCCCTATCTGGCGGAGGCGCTTGCCCGGCGGCTGGTGCGCGCTTATGGCACCAGGGCGGTGGAACTGCTGGAGGGTGTCACCGACACGGCGGGGCTGGGTCAGCATTTCGGTGCTGATCTGTATGAGCGCGAAGTTGCCTATCTGATGGACCGTGAATGGGCGGTGAGTGCCGCCGATGTGCTGTGGCGGCGCTCCAAGCTCGGTCTCAGGCTTACGAAAGAACAGGCCGAGGCACTGGACGGCTGGATGCGGAACCGTCCAAGCTGAGGTTGTCAGACCAAGAAAAGAAAATAGGGAGGACCATCATGCCGTCCTGCATCCTGGCCATCGACCAGGGCACCACCTCCAGCCGCGCCATCCTGTTCGACAAGGATTATGCCGTGCGCGGCACCGCCCAGCGCGAGTTCACCCAGCATTTCCCGCGCTCCGGCTGGGTCGAGCACGATGCCGAGGAAATCTGGGACAGTGTGGTGGCGACCTGCCGCGAGGCGATGGAGAAGGCCGGCGTCTCGGCGTCCGATATCGCCGGCATCGGCATCACCAACCAGCGCGAGACGGTGGTGATCTGGGACCGCCGCACCGGCAAGCCGATCCACAAGGCCATCGTCTGGCAGGACCGCCGCACCGCCGATTTCTGCGCCGCGCTGAAGCAGAAAGGCCATGAGGCGGAGGTGACGGCAAAGACCGGCCTGCTGCTCGACCCCTATTTCTCGGCCAGCAAGATCGCCTGGACGCTGGACCATGTGGACGGCGCCCGCGCCGCCGCCGAGGCTGGCGACCTCGCCTTCGGCACCATCGACAGTTTCCTGATCTGGCGGCTGACGCAGGGCCGCGCGCATGTCACCGACGCCACCAACGCCGCGCGCACCCTGCTGTTCGATATCCATCGCGGGCAGTGGGACGAGGAGATGCTGGCGCTGTTCCAGGTGCCGGCCTCGCTGCTGCCGGCGGTGAAGGACAGCGCCGCCGATTTCGGCGATACCGCGCCGGAGATTCTGGGCGGCTCCATCCGCATCCTTGGCGTGGCCGGCGACCAGCAGGCGGCAACGGTCGGCCAGGCCTGCTTCCAGCCGGGCATGCTGAAATCGACCTATGGCACCGGCTGTTTCGCGGTGATGAACACCGGCAGCCAGTCGGTGATCTCGCGTAACCGGCTGCTCACCACCATCGCCTATCAGCTGGACGGCAAGCGGACCTACGCGCTGGAAGGCTCGATCTTCGTCGCCGGGGCCGCCGTGCAATGGCTGCGCGACGGGCTGGGCGTGATCGAAAAGGCCTCGGAGACGGCGGCCATGGCCGATGCCGCCGACGACACTCAGGATGTCTATCTGGTGCCGGCCTTCACCGGCCTTGGCGCGCCCTACTGGAACGCCAATGCGCGCGGCGCGCTGTTCGGCCTGACGCGCGGCACGACGCCAAGGGAGCTGGCGCGGGCGGCGCTGGAATCTGTGTGCTACCAGACCCGGGACCTCGTGCAGGCGATGCAGGGCGACTGGGGCAAAGCGAGCGGCGACACGGTGCTGCGCGTCGATGGCGGCATGGTCGCCAGCGACTGGACCATGCAGTTCCTGGCCGACATCTTGAACGCGCCGGTGGACAGACCAGTTGTCTTGGAGACGACGGCGCTGGGCGCCGCCTATCTGGCCGGGCTGAAGGCGGGATTCTATCCGGAGCCGGCGAAATTCGCCGAGCGCTGGAAGCTGGACCGCCGCTTCGAGCCCGACATGGAGGAGGCCACCCGCGCCCGCAAGTTCGCGGGCTGGAAACGCGCCGTCAAAGCCACGCTGCTTGCTGCCGAGGAGTAGAGTCATGCACCGCCTGCCGCCGCTTTCCCGCCGTGATGTGCTGATCGCCGGAGGGGCTCTTGGAGTGGCGGCGGCGTTTCTGCCCCGGCCCTCTCTGGCGGCGACCCCGGCGGCCGATGGCGTCCGGCGCTTCGCGCTGAAGCCGATGCCGGCGACCGCACCGCTGGTCGGCAACGGCCATCCCGATACTGCCATCTGGGGCTATAATGGCAGCGTGCCGGGGCCGGAAATCCGCGCGCTGCAGGGCGAGACCATCGAGATCGCTGTCGAGAACGGGCTGGAGCAGGCGACTACCGTACACTGGCACGGCATCCGCCTGCCCAACGCCATGGACGGCGTGCCGCATGTGACGCAGGACCCGATCGCGCCGGGCGGGCGCTTCACCTACCGCTTCGCCCTGCCCGACGCCGGCACCTACTGGTATCACCCGCATCTCGGCAGCTCCGAACAGCTTGGGCGCGGCCTGTCCGGCGCGCTGATCGTGGAGGAGCGCGAACCGGTCCGGGTGGACCGAGAGATGGTGTGGCTGCTGGATGACTGGCGGCTGGGCCGCGACGCGCAGATCGTCGGCGGCTTCGGCGACATGCATGGCCGCACCCATGACGGGCGCATCGGCAACACCGTCACGCTGAATGGAAGGCTGACCGAGCAGCTGCCGGTGCGGGCGGGCGAGCGTCTGCGGCTGCGGCTCGTCAATGTCGCCAATGCGCGGCTGTTCGCGCTGGAGTTCCAGGGGCACCAGCCGCAGGTGGTGGCGCTGGACGGCCACCCGGTGACGCCGCACGCGCCGAAGGACGGGCAGGTGGTGCTGGGGCCGGGCATGCGCGCCGATATCATCCTCGACATGCAGGGCAGGCCGGGCGAGCGGTTCCAGGTGGTGGACCGGTTCTACCGGCAGATGCACTACCGCTTCGTCGATCTTGCCTATTCGGACGAGGCGCCGCTGCGCGACAGCCCGCTCAATGCGTCGATCCGGCTGCCGGCCAATACCGTCCCGGCGCCCGATCTGGCCAATGCGGTCACCCACCGCGTGCATTTCGGCGGCGGCATGATGAGCCAGATGGCCAGCGCCCGCATGGACGGGCGTACCGTGGGCCTGCGCGAGATGTTCCAGCACGGCCTTGCCTGGACGGTGAATGGCGAGGCGGTCAGCGGCCATCTGCACGACCCGCTGTTCCGCCTGAAGCAGGGGCAGAGCTGCCGCATGGTGCTGGAGAACGATACCGCCTGGTTCCACCCGATCCACCTGCATGGCCATGCCTTTCGGGTAATCGCCCGCAACGGCCAGCCGGTCGCGGACGACGCCTTCCTCGACACCGTGCTGCTGGCCCCGCGCGAGACGGCGGAGATCGCCTTCCTGGCCGATAATCCGGGGATGTGGATGCTGCACTGCCATGTGCTGGAGCACCAGGAAGGCGGCATGATGGGGCTGTTCGAGGTGGGTTAGGGGCGCTCTCTGGACGGCGTGATACTCAATCTTCGGGTTTTCTTAGACTGTCATTCCCGGCCTTGTGCCGGGAATCCAGGCTTCAGCCTGCTCGGTACACGATCCAGTGAGCCGAGGCCTGGACCCCCGCAACAAGTGCGGGGGTGACGGTTTGGAGGTTTGTCTGGGCTCCAGCGACTTTCCCTGAGCTCGGAAGGCGCCCTACTCGATCAGGCCGAAGCGGCGACGGTAGGCATCGATATAGGCCTCCTTCGAGGGCATCAGGTGACGCCGGCAGATTTCCATCAGGCGCTGCCGGTCACCCTCGCGGATGGCTTTCAGGATATCCCGATGGTCATCGCGGGCATAGGCGATGGTCTCCGGCTGTACCACCGAATAGAAGCGGATGGCGTGGGTCTTCTGCGCGAATTCGTCGATGACGCCGGCGAGATAGGGATTGCCGCAGCCGGCATAGAGCACGCGGTGGAACTGCACATTCAGGCGGAAGATGCGCGGCAAATCCTGCGCCGCCACTGCTGCATCATGCTCGTCCTGCAGCGCTTCCAGCTCGGCAAGGCGGGCCGGCTCCATCGGCAGCGGCAGCATCTCGGCGCAGCTGGTTTCCAGCAGCGCGCGCACGGCATAGAGCTGCTCCACCTCCTCGGGCGTATAGGCCTTCACCATGGCGCCGCGGTTGCGGAAGCGCTCGATCAGCCCGCGCCGCTCCAGGTCGGCCAGCGCCTCGCGCACGATATGGCGCTTCACGCCGAAACGTTCGGCCAGCGCTTCCTCGACCAGCCGCTCGCGCGGGTGCAGCCGACCGAAGACGATATCCTCCTCGATCCGCTGCACGATGCGGTCCTGCGGGGTCTCCCCGTCCAGTGCCAGTGCTTCGCTCATGCTTCCGTCCGCCTGGTGAAAACCGCCTGCGGTTTGCAGCCTCAAGCTAACCATAGGCAAGCCATGCGTAGAACAGGATTGTTGACAATTTCAAGGACGGTCTATTGTCAGGCACGTGAAGAAAACGGGGAGGACAAGGATGAGCAGCGAAAAGCGCGGCATGTCGCGGGGACTGACCAGCTACGGCGATGACGGGTTCTCGCTGTTCCTGCGCAAGGCCTTCATCAAGGCGATGGGCTATACGGATGATGCACTGGGCCGGCCGATCATCGGCATCGTGAACACCTTCAGCGGCTACAATGCCTGCCACCGCAACGTGCCCGACCTGGTGGAGGCGGTGAAGCGCGGCGCCATGCTGCAGGGCGCGCTGCCCATCGAATTCCCCACCATCTCGCTGCATGAGAGCTTCGCGCATCCGACCAGCATGTATCTGCGCAACCTCATGGCCATCGACACGGAGGAGATGATCCGCGCCCAGCCGATGGATGCGGTTGTGCTGATCGGCGGCTGCGACAAGACCGTGCCGGCGCAGCTCATGGGCGCGGCCTCCGCCAATGTCCCGGCGATCCAGCTGGTCACCGGCGCCATGCTGACCGGCAGCCATCGTGGCGAGCGGGTGGGCGCCTGCACCGATTGCCGCCGCTTCTGGGGCCGCTACCGCGCCGAGGAGATCGACGATCAGGAAATCGCCGAGGTGAACGACCAGCTGGTGCCGACTGCCGGTACCTGCTCGGTCATGGGCACGGCCAGCACCATGGCGCTGGTGACCGAGGCGCTGGGCATGATGCTGCCGGGCGGCGCTTGTCCGCCCGCCGTCTCCGCCGCGCGCCAGCGCCATGCCGAGGAAACCGGCGCTGCCGCTGTGCGTATCGCCGCCGACCGGCTGACCCCAGACAAGATCATGACGCCGAAGGCGTTCGAGAATGCGCTGCGCGTGCTGCTGGCCATCGGCGGTTCGACCAACGGCCTCGTGCATCTGACGGCGATGGCCGGGCGCATGGGCATCGAGGTCGATCTGGAGGCGGTGGACCGGCTGGGGGCCGATACGCCGGTGCTGGTCGATCTGAAGCCGTCGGGCAGCTACTACATGGAAGACCTGCACAAGGCCGGCGGGCTGGTGATGATCCTGCGCGAACTGAAGCATCTGCTGAATCTCGACTGCCTGACCGTTTCCGGCCGCACCCTGGGCGAGGAGATCGAGGCCGCGCCCAAGCCCTGGCCGCAGAATGTGGTGCGCACCGCCAAGGACCCGATCTATGCCGAGGGCGGTATCGCTGTGCTGCGCGGCAATCTGTGTCCCGGCGGGGCGATCATCAAGCAGTCCGCCGCCAATCCGAAGCTGATGCAGCATGAGGGCCGCGCCGTCGTCTTCGCCGATGCCGCAGACCTTGCCGCGCGCATCGATTCTGACGATCTGGACGTGACGGCAGACGATATTCTGGTGTTGCAGAATATCGGCCCCAAGGGCCATCCCGGCATGCCGGAGGCCGGCTATCTGCCGATCCCGCGCAAGCTGGCGCGCCAGGGTGTGAAGGATATCGTGCGGATTTCCGACGGCCGCATGAGCGGCACGGCGGCGGGCACCATCGTGCTGCATGTGACGCCGGAATCCGCCGATGGCGGGCCGCTGGCGCTGGTCCGCACCGGCGACCGCATCCGCCTCGACGTTGCCGGCCGGCGGCTCGACATGCTGGTGGACGAGGCGGAGATCGGACGCCGCCGCGCCTCCTTGCCGCCACGGCCGCTGCGGCCGGAGGATGACCGCGGCTACCGCAAGCTGCTGATGGAAACGGTCACGCAGGCCGACAAGGGCGTCGATTTCGACTTCCTGGTCCCGCCGGTCAAGGCGAAGACTCCGCTGGCGAAGGGCTGAGCCATTCATGGACGAGGCAGGAGAGAGGCGGCCGGAAGGCTGGCGCGCCACCGTCATCCGCATCTTTCTCTGCCTCGGCCTGGCGGCGATCCTCAGCCAGTTCTTCCGCTCGGCCACCGGCGTCATCGCGCCGGAGCTGATGCGCGACCTGGCGCTGTCGGCCAGTGAGATGGGCATGCTGACGGCGGCCTTCTTCCTGACTTTCGCGCTGACCCAGATCCCGACCGGCATCCTGCTCGACCGCTATGGGTCGCGCCTCACCATCGCCGGCACCATGCTGTTCGCGGTGGCGGGGTCCGTCGTGTTTTTCCTGGCGGAGACCTACTGGCATGTCGTGCTGGCCCGCGTGCTGATCGGCATCGGCTGCGCCGGCGTGATGATGGGCGGTTTCGTGGTGCTGGCGCGCTGGTTCGATGCGCGCTCCTTCACCATGACGATGGGCTGGATGATCGCCCTGTCCAATGCCGGCAACCTGCTGGCCACCACTCCGATGGCGCTGGCGACCGAATGGCTGGGCTGGCGCGGCACCTTCCTGGTCATGGGGCTGGTGACGCTGGCCGTGGTGCTGGCGGTGCTGGCCGGTGTGCGCGACGCCCCGCCCGGCCACCAGTTCCTCGCCCGCAAACGCGAGAGCGGCGCCGATATCTGGGCCGGGCTGAAGGCGGTGTTCCGCAACCCGCAACTACCCTACATCCTGGCGCCGGGCTTCGTGACCTATGCCTGCACCATCACCGTGCTGGGGCTGTGGGCGGCCCCCTTCCTGCACGATGTGCACGGGCTGGAAGGGGTGGAGCGGGGCAATATCCTGCTGGGGATGAGCCTCGCCATCATTGCCGGCACGCTGATCTACAGCCCGCTGGACCGCCGCATCCAGAGCCGCCGCAAGCTGGTGCTGGCGGGTGGCGGCGGCAGCATGGCCTGCCTTGCCGGCCTTGCGATGTTCGCCGAATCCAGCCTGTGGCTGGTGGCCGCGCTGTTGATCGGCTTCACCCTGTTCAATACCTATAACGTCATCGTCGTCGCCCATGGCCGCACGCTGTTCCCCGACCACTTGGTGGGGCGCGGCATCACCACGGTGAACATCGCGGTGCAGACCGGTGCCGCCGCCCTGCAGATGGCCAGCGGCGTGCTGATCGGCTTCGTGGCGGCGTCCGTGCCGGGGGCGACCGATCTGCCCTACCGGTTCCTGTTCGCGGCGCTGGCAGTGGTGACGCTGCTGGCGCTGGCCTATTACGCACGGGCGGAGGACCGGGTTCCTCAGCCTCTATCGCAAGGGAGAAACTGATGCGCGCGGTCTGGTACGAGGCAAAGGGTACGCCCGAGGTTCTGACAATCGGCGAGATGCCAGATCCGATCCCCGCTGCCGGCGAGGTGCGGGTGCGGCTCGCCGTCTCCGGGGTGAATCCGACCGACAGCAAGCGCCGCTCGAACGGGCGGGAGCTGGACCGGTTCGCGCGGATCATCCCGCATCAGGACGGGGCGGGCGCCATCGACAAGGTGGGCGAGGGCGTCGATCCGTCCCGCATCGGCCAGCGGGTCTGGGTGTTCGCCGCGCAGGCCAAGCGCCCCTTCGGAACGGCGGCGCAGTTCACCTGCGTGCCGGCGGATTACGCCATCGCGCTGCCGGATGGGATCGGCTTCGATGACGGTGCCTGTCTTGGCGTGCCAGCGGTCACCGCACATCGCAGCCTGTTCGCCGATGGCGATATCAGCGGCAAGACCGTGCTGGTGACCGGGGCGACCGGCCGGGTCGGGCGCTATGCCGTGCAGCTGGCGAAGTGGGCGGGTGCACGGGTCATCGCCACCGCCTCCACGCCGGAGAAGCGCGCCGAGGCTGAGGCGCTGGGCGCCGATGTCGCGATCCCGCACGGCAAGGAGTTGCTGGAGGCGGCGAAGCAGGCCGCACCCAAGGGCATCGATCATGTGGTGGAGGTGGCGTTCGGCACGAATATCGAGGCGGTCACGGTGCTGATGCGCCCGAACGGCACCATCGCAACCTATGCCTCCGACTCGATGCCAGCCCCGGTGCTGCCCTTCCACCTGCTGATGTACAAGAACACCAACATCCGCATGGTGGCGATCTTCGACATGCCCGAGGCTGCAAAGCGCCAGGCCTTCGCCGACATCACGCGCTGCCTGAAGGAAGGCGGGCTGAAGCACCGCATCGACCGGCGCTTCCCGCTGGACCAGGTGCCGGCCGCACATGCCGCGCTGGAAGCTGGCGAGATTCAGGGTTCGCTGCTGATCGATATCGCCTAGAAAGCGCGGCGATGGGGCGGTGTCAGATACGCCGCCCCTCGGCCAGCATCTTGTCGACGTGGCGGCCCTGGAACATCGTCAGGCCGAGCGACTGGCCGAAGCGCACCGCCTCGTCATTGTCGCAGCGGCACAGGATGATGCGGGCGCGGCCGCAGCGATCCACATGCTGCTTCAGCTCGGCCAGGCGGTTGCCCGAATTGTCTTCCGCCATGTCCGGCGTCCAGATCACCTTCAGGAGGTCGAGGCCCAGCCGCTCGCGGTCGATGAACTGGATGGTCAGGTGGTTCAGCCCGTCCAGGCAGATGCGGTAGCCGCGCTCGCGCAGGAAGTCGCGGGCGAAGACATAAGCGCCCATGTCGCCGAAGATGTCGATCTTCTGGAATTCTACGACAACGGTGCCGCGCGCGACCGCCTTCAGGCTGGAATCGAAGTTCAGGAACTGCGGCGACAGCACTGTCGAGACATTCATGTTGATCGAGAAGGAGCTGGCGATCGAGCTGTCGTCATTGCGCATCAGCAGCGACAGCATGCGGCTGTCCAGCGTCTGGGTCAGATGCTGGAACAGCCACGGATTGGCCCCGATGTCGTATTCCGGCAGCATCGTGTTCTGCAGGTCGGGGATAGAGATATACAGCTCCTGAAACACCGGCTGCGGCGGCATGCCCGGCGTGATCGCGCAGATCGACTGGCGGCGCATCAGGTTCGACATGTCGGCACGCGCCAGGAACTGCTCCAGCTTGCCCAGCTGCTCCGGCTCGATCGGCCGGCGGCCGCTGCGCTTGGCGCCCGCCTTGGGGTCGGCGGTAGCATTCATGCGGGCCTGGCGCTCGCGCTCCCGGTGCATCTTCTTGGCGACTTCCAGCACGTCGTCGTACTGGCTCTCCATGTTGTACCAGGTGCAGAATTTGTGGATGTCCTCTTCCTCGTCGCCCTGGGCGAGCGGGTCTTCGCTGAACAGGAACCGCACCTTCATGACGGCGGTGTCGATGTCCTGCAGCGTTGCGCCCTTGCAGATGAAGAAGATGTCGGAATTGGACAGGATGAAGGTCTGGCCTTCGTAATTCTGGACAATGCCCTCGAAGGTCGCGGCGGCGATGCGGATATGGTGGTCGCGCCGGTTGTTAGGGCGCAGCCGCGACAGGTGCAGATGCACGGCCGTGCGGTCTTCCAGATTGTTCCGGCTGAGGCGCTGCAGATAGTCCAGCAGCATATATTCCTGGCTGGGACCGCGGGCGGTTTGCCCGCCCTGTGCTGCTTGCGTCAATATTGCCATCTACCGCTCCCCAACTTGCGGATCATTATGCCGTCAGACGCTGTTGCGCCCTTGTGGTTTGCTTGCCGTCGAAACCCTCGCGAGACGGCGTGTTCGCGTGGCCGTGGGACACCGGGTTCCTTGCGCGACCTGTCGCGGCGGAACTTCTACAGGTATCCAGGTCTTTTATCAAAGTTCGGTCATTAAATCAGTGTTTCTCTCGCAAGCCGTTGCGATCAGAGGCAAGATAATTACATATAATTTTAATTATATCCAGACAAAACATGATCCTACATGGCGCTAGCGCGGCCATTACTCCCGGTATTTCAGGCGGATAGAGGTACCGCTCTCGCGATTTCGCATCTAACCTCCATCTTGACCGTCCGAATGCGATATGATGCCGTGATTCCGGGCATTGGTTGGGGTGGGCGTCCGATGAAACGCAAGATGTTTGAAGATGCAGCGGCCGTCCTGCGGGCGTGGGCGGTTGTGTCCCTGCTTGCGGTCGCCCTGGTTGGCTGCGCCGCGACACCGAAAAGCACCCCGGAAGCGGCTCCCGCTCCTTCGGTCAGCCTCGCCGATTATGCCCTGGCGCCGGGTGACAAGGTGCGGGTGACGGTCTGGGGTCAGCCCGACCTGACGACCGAGGCGGAGCTGGACGCCGGGGGGCAGATCGCCATGCCGCTGCTGGGCGCGGTACAGGCTGGCGGGCGCACGGCGGGGGCTTTGCGCGACGCCATCGCCGAACGGCTGGACGCGCGCTATCTGGTCAACCCCAAGGTGGCGGTCGAGGTCGCGCGCTACCGGCCTGTCTTCGTGCTGGGCAGTGTCGAACGGCCGGGCAGCTACAATTATCAGCCGGCACTCGATGTGCGCCGCGCAGTGGCCCTGGCGGGTGGCTACAGCGCGGATACAGCAGTTCCGGCGGTCACGATCCTGCGCGGCGAGACCGAGGGACGGCGGGAGATCGCCGGGCACCCGGATATGGTGGTGCTGCCGGGCGATGTGATCGAAATCGGCCGGTCCCGGCGATAGTCATGGGACAGTCAATCATGAGACAGGGGGGAGAGCGGGCATGACGGAACTGACCCCCTACCGGGCGGGGCATGGCCCTGTGTCCGGTATGCAGGATGGACCGGCCTGGGCGAGGCCTGCGCAAGGCGGGCTCGGCGCGGCCATTGGCCGGCGCAAGGGGCTGTTCATCGGTGTGAGCCTTGTCGTCTTCGCGCTGGGCGCCGGCTTGATCCTGGTTCAACCCCTGCGCTATCGCGCCGAGGCGGTGCTGGTGCTGGAGCCACGCGAGGGTAATCAGTTCGCCGCCGGGACGGTGGACCGCACCGCGCTGCTGACCGAGGCGGGGCTGCTGCGATCCCGCGATCTCGCCAGCCAGGCGGTGCAAGAGCTGGGACTGGCCGGCAATCCCGACACTCTGGCGGCGGACGGCAATCCGCTGCTCTATTGGGCGGGTGTTGCCATGGACACCGCCCGGCGCGCGCTGGCGGAGCTGACGGGCGAAGCGCTGCTGGCCAGCCCCGCCGCCGACCCGCTGGAGCGCGCGACGGATGCCTATCTTGACCGGCTGAGTGTCACGCCGGCCGATGGCGCCCGCCTGCTGACGGTGGGCTTCACCGCTGCCGATCCGGCGCTGGCGGCGCGGGCGGCCAACCTGACGGCGCAGCTCTATCTCGAAGGCAGGACGACCCGTCGCGACAGCGCCGCCGAACGCGCCGGGCGCTGGCTCAGCCAGAAGCTGGACAGCCTGCGCGCCGACGTGCTGGAAAGCGCGCGCCGGCTTGAGGAATATCGCCGCCGCTCCGGCGTGGTGGAGGTCGGCGGCAATTCCCTGCAGCGCGACCAGCTGTCCCAGGTCAGCACCCAGCTTGTCGCTGCCGTGGCACAGCGCACCGAGGCCGAGGCGCGCGCCCAGCAGGTGCGCCGGCTGCTGGACCGGCCCGGCGCCATCGACAGTGCGAGCATCGTGCTGAATACCGAGCTGGTGCGCGAACTGCGCCTGCAGGAAGCCGCCATCCAGCGCCGCATGGCCGAGCTGCGCACCCAGTACCGCGAGGAACATCCGCGCCTCATCGAGGCGCAGGCGGAGCTGGAGGAGCTGCGCGGCACCATCGCGCAGGAAGTGCGCAAGCTGGTTGCCAGCCTGGAGAATGAGGCCGAGGTAGCGCGGGTGCGCGAACGCGCCTTGCAGCTTGAGGTCGAGCGTCTGACCGCGCTGGTCGAAGGCCAAAATGAGGCGGAGGCGGCGATCCGTGCCCTAGAGGAGGAGCTGCGCACCCGCACCCAGCTCTATGAGGCGGTGCTGACCCGCGCCAATGAGAGCGAGCTGGCGCAGCGCGCCCAGCAAGGCTTCGATGCGCGGCTGGTATCGGCGGCCGCCGTTCCGCGCCAGGCGGCGCAGGCGGCCGGCTGGG
>NZ_JAKUSO010000042.1:0-33622 GCF_022449305.1 Oceanibaculum sp.
AAATATCGCCATTCGGGTTCGCATCGGCCGGCATGGCGACCGTCCTGATCTGCAGATCGCCCTTGGGCGCGCGGTCATCAGCGCTCATCTTTCCCCTCCTCTGTCGGGCCCCTGAATCCACTATATATTGTTAACCTAAAATTCCGTCACACAGGATACGCTTGAACCGTTGCCCGCTGCCGATATACTCGGCTCATGGCAGACCTTTTTCAAACGACAGCGCGCGATACCGGCGACTATACCGCCAAGGATATCGAGGTTCTCGAAGGGCTGGAGCCGGTCCGGCGCCGGCCCGGCATGTATATTGGCGGCACCGACGAGCGGGCCCTGCACCATCTGGTTGCCGAGGTGCTGGACAACGCGATGGACGAGGCGGTCGCCGGCCATGCCAACCGTATCGAGCTGGAGTTGCTGGCGGACAGCAGCGTCATTGTCCGCGACAATGGCCGCGGCATCCCGGTCGATCCGCACCCCAAATACCGCGACAAGTCGGCGCTGGAGGTCATCCTCACCACCCTGCATTCCGGCGGCAAGTTCAGCGATTCCGTCTATAAGACCGCCGGCGGCCTGCATGGCGTCGGCGTGTCGGTGGTCAATGCGCTGTCCGACCGGCTGACAGTCGAGGTCGCCCGCGAGAAGCGGCTGTACGCCCAGCATTTCAGCCGGGGCGCGCCGCAGGGGCCGCTTGAAGTCATCGGCGCCGCCCCGAACCGGCGCGGCACGACGCTGAAATTCCATCCCGATCCGGAGATTTTCGGCGAACGGGCGCGCTTCAAGCCGGCGACCCTGTACCGGCTGGCGCGCTCCAAGGCCTATCTATTCAAGGGCGTGGAAATTCGCTGGAGCTGCGACCCGGTGCTGATCACCGGCAGCGACACGACGCCGACAACCGAGACGCTGCATTTCCCCAACGGCCTTACCGACTTCCTCGGCCACGCGCTGGAAGACCGCACGCTGGTGACCGCCCAGCCCTTCACCGGCGAGGTGGAGGTGCAGAATGGCGAGACCGGCCGCGTCGAATGGGCAATCGCCTGGCCGGCCGACGAGGATGACGGCTTCCTGAATGCCTATTGCAATACCGTGCCGACCCCGCTGGGCGGCACGCATGAGCAGGGTCTGCGCACGGCGCTGCTGCGCGCGTTGAAGGCCTATGGCGAGCTGGTCGGCAACAAGCGCGCCGCGCAGATCACGGCGGACGATATTCTGGGCGGCACCGCCATCATGCTGTCGGTCTTCATCCGCGACCCGCAATTCCAGGGCCAGACCAAGGAAAAGCTGGTCTCCCAGCATGCCACCCGCCTTGTCGAGCAGGCGGTGAAGGATCGGTTCGACCATTGGCTGGCGGACCAGCCGGAACAGTCGAACCAGCTGCTGGGCTTCATCATCGACAAGGCCGAGGAGCGGCTGAAGCGCCGCCAGCAGAAGGACACCCAGCGCAAGACCGCGACCCAGCGGCTGCGCCTGCCCGGCAAGCTGGCCGATTGCACACGCACCAACCGCGAAGACACCGAAATCTTCCTGGTCGAGGGCGATTCGGCGGGCGGCTCCGCCAAGCAGGCGCGCCGGCGCGACACCCAGGCGGTGCTGCCGCTGCGCGGCAAGATCCTGAACGTCGCCTCGGCCTCCGCCGACAAGCTGCGCGGCAACCAGGAACTCTCCGACCTGCTGCTGGCGCTGGGCTGCGGCACGGGCGACCGCTATGACGAGGCGGCGCTGCGCTATGACCGTGTCATCATCATGACCGACGCCGATGTCGATGGCGCGCACATCGCTTCGCTGCTGATGACCTTCTTCTACCGCGAGATGCCGAAGCTGATCGAGAACGGCCATCTCTATCTGGCCATTCCCCCGCTCTACCGGCTGACGCAAGGGGCGGTCACGCTCTATGCGCGCGACGACAAGCACAAGGACGAGCTGATGGCCAACGGCTTCAAGGGCCGCGGCAAGATCGAGATCAGCCGCTTCAAGGGCCTGGGCGAAATGCCGTCGCAGCAGCTGAAGGAAACCACCATGGACCCGGACAAGCGCGTGCTGGTGCGGGTGACCATTCCCGACACGCGCGACGCCGAACAGCGCGACGACGCCAAGGATACCGCCCAGCTGGTGGAAAGCCTGATGGGCCGGAAGCCGGAACTGCGCCTTGCCTTCATCCAGGAAAACGCCCGCTTCGTCCGCGATCTGGACGTCTGACGGCGGCGGCATGTCCCGCGCCGACACCCGGAAACAGGAAAAGGCGGTACAGGCCGCCCTGCGCCGTGGCGGCCTGCCGCCGGAGCGGGATTTCGCCCTGCTGTTCGCCCACACATCCAATCTGCGCCGCATCCTCGGCCAGGGATCGAACGCCGCCCGCGCCCAGGACGCCGCGCGCCATCACCTCGATGCGCTCAACCGCTCGCTGCGCCAGCAGGCCGGCGCCTTCTCCCTGGAATGCACCAAGGGGTGCAGCTATTGCTGCCATAATATGGTGACGGCCAGCGCGCCCGAGATTTTCCTGCTGGCCCGGCATTTCCGCAAGGCCGCCCCGGCGCACCTGCAAAAGGCGCTGGAAAAGCTGCGCGCGGCCGACGAGGCTGGCCGCGATCTCGACCCGCGCCAGCGTTACCTCGCCCATATCGGCTGCGGGCTGCTGGACGAGAATGGCCTGTGCACTGCCTATGAGGCACGGCCAAATGTCTGCCGCACCATGGTGTCAGCCTCGGTCGCGGCCTGCCGCGCCAGCTTCGATGGCGAGCCGGCGCAAATCCCGGTGCCGAAGCCCTATGGCGCGCTGCGCACGGCCTATTCCTACACGCTGCTGGCGGCCTTGCGCGCGGAAGGTCTCGATGACCGGCTGTACGAGCTGAATCAGGCGCTGCGGACCGCACTTGAAACGGAAAATGCCGAGCGGCGCTGGCTTTCCGGCGAGGATATCTTCGCCGGCATCCAGCACGAACGGATTGATGCAGACTGCCAGCCGGAAGCAGTGCTGTTCCTGTCGGTCCTGGCGGCGGGGGCGGAAGATGGCCCCCTGCCCGCCAATCCCTGGATTACCCGCTAAGCGCCTGTCAGGCCGCGTCGAATTGGCCGAATTCCCAGTCCTTGCCGGGGGCCGCGTCGAACAGCGCCTTGGTATATTCATGCTCTGGCGCGGTGAAGACCTTGGACGCCAGGCCGTATTCCACCACCTCGCCCTTGAACATGACGGCGACCCGGTCACAGACCTGTGCTGCGACGCGCAGATCGTGGGTGATGAACAGCATGGCGAGATCGAAGCGCTTGCGCACATCGTCCAGCAGTTCCAGCACCTGTGCCTGCACCGACACATCCAGCGCTGACACCGCCTCGTCGGCAATCAGCAACTCCGGCTCCATCGCCAACGCCCGCGCAATGCAGATGCGCTGGCGCTGCCCGCCGGAGAACTGGTGCGGGAAACGGTCCACGGCGTTCGGATCGAGGCCCACCAGCTTCATCAGGTCACGCGCCCGGTCCCAGGCTTCCTTGGAGGACAGGCCGAAATTCATCGGCCCCTCGACGATGGACTGGCCGACGGTGCGGCGCGGATTGAGTGAGCGGTACGGGTCCTGGAAGACGATCTGCACCTTCTTGCGGTGCGGCCGCAGCAGGCTGGCCGGCAACGTGCCGATATCGACATTGTGCAGGTTGATCGACCCCGATGTCGGATCGATCAGCCGGACCACGCAGCGCGCCACGGTGGATTTGCCGGAGCCGGATTCGCCAACGATCCCCAGCGTCTCGCCGCGGCGGACGGTGAGATTCACCTCCTTCGCCGCATGCACCGGGTGCGCCTTCTGGAACAGGCCACCGCCACCATAGGTCTTGGAGAGGTTCGTGGTTTCCAGCACGATCGGCGCATTGCCGATGGGCTCCCGCTGCTTCGGCTTGATGCTGGGCACGGAGGAAATCAGCATGCGGGTATAGGGATGCTGCGGGTTGCGCAGGACCTGCTTCGCCTCGCCGAATTCCACCAGCTTGCCAAACTGCATGACGGCAACACGGTCGGCGATCTCCGCCACCACGCCGAAATCATGGGTGATGAACAGCACACCGGTCTGGTGGCGGCCCTGCAGATCCTTGATCAGCCGCAGGATCTGCGCCTGGGTCGTCACGTCCAGCGCGGTCGTCGGCTCGTCCGCGATCAGCAGCACCGGATCGAGGGCAAGCGCCATGGCGATCATAATGCGCTGGCGCTGCCCGCCCGACAGCTGATGCGGGTAGGAATTGCGGATACGCTCCGGGTCCGGCAGGCGCACATCCTCCATCACCGCCAGCACGCGCTCCAGCCGTTCCTGCTGGCTCATGCTGGTGTGGACGCTCAGCAGTTCGTCGATCTGGTCGCCGACCTTCATCACCGGGTTTAGCGCCGTCATCGGCTCCTGGAAGATCATCGACATGCGGCTGGCGCGCAATTCGCGCATGCGCTCCGCCGAGGCGGTCAGCAGATTCTCGCCTTCCAGCAGAATCTCGCCGGCCGTCGGTACCAGTTGCTTCTTCGGCAACAGCCCCATGACGGTATGCGCCGTCACCGACTTGCCGGAGCCCGATTCGCCGACGACGCAGAGAATCTCCTGCGGCCGCACTTCCAGGTTGATATGTTCCACCGCATTCTCGCGGTCGGCACCGCGCGGCAGGCGAACGGTCAGGTTCTTTACTTGCAGGACCGGCTTGTCGGACATCTGTTCCCTTCCATCTCCTAAACGGTTCGCGCTCGCCTGGTTCATCACCCCCGCTTCGCTGCAGGATCGCGGCGTGCGGGAGCGTTTTAATGTGCCGTCCCGGCATTTTCCGGAACGCTGATAGAACTATAGCGAAGATGTCAGGGTTTGAAGCAAGTTTGCAGCGCAAAAAATGCGAAAAGTCTGAAAAATCGACCCCCGAAAAGTGAACCGGGGTCAGCGGCTCGCATTCTGCTGGGCTTCCTGACCCATAATATCGATCCGGAAACCGCTGCCTTCTGAATGGCGCAGCACTGAATAGCGCACAATCCCGACGCCGCCCCCTTGCAGGGTTCTGGCCGCACACTCGCGGGCCTCGATCATATCACCTGCCACACGGCGGCGATTCTCGCGGAAGGAAACCACTTCAGGCGTAGAGTTCCGCGCCGACCACTCCGCTGCCAGAGCCCTGCCGATCTCCTGACGGACCAGCTCGCTGTCGCACCTGGGCAGGCCGGACGCGTAATAGCCGTCATAGAGCGACCATGACAGGCCACCCGCCACCAGGACGGCAGCGGCCACGGCCAGGCCGAACCGCCGTTTGGGAGGACGCTTGAAGAATATGTTCTTGCGGCTCATCCGAAACCCATAATGCAATGCGAGACCAAGAAGTCAGGTGGCGCAGAACCACCGTCTGGAGATCATCCTAACAAAAAATGGACATAATATGACGTCAATGTGCAGCATCCTCACTGCATCAAACAGCCTGCCGATCAACATACGATTATCAAATTAATGGAATCGGTTACATTCACAGCACCGGTGAATATTAAAAAGCAAATGGAAGAAACTTGAAAATGAACGAAATATCTAAGACGCGCTCCCGGAAATGGGCAAGTCCCGTCAATTTGCTGATACTGCTCGTGTTCATTTTCGTGGCCGGCATGGTGGCCCTCGGCAGCCACCTGTTTATGGAGCGCTCCATCGTCAAGACCGTCGAGGAGCAGGACGAGCATCTCTTCCCGCGCCTGTCCGGCGAAAGCGACGCCGTGGCCGGTATCGTCATCGAACGCGGACAGGACAGGCTGGAACTGGTCCGCCGGGACGATGGCCATCAGGGGGATGACCAGTGGGGCCTTGCCAACTGGGACGGCTATCCGGTGGATGAGGAGAAGGTCGCCGGCCTGATCGACGATCTCGCCTCCCTGCGCGGCGTCGAGACGAGCACCGACCAGATCAGCGCCGCCAACATCCCCGACCTGCGCGACCGGAACACGGCAACGGAAGTGACAGTCCGCGACAATGAGGGTGCCGTGCTTGCCGGCCTGATAATCGGCGACACCGTCGCCACGCCGGGCGGTGCCGAGATCAACAGGACCTTCGTGCAGCCGCAAGGGGCCGAGCGGGCCTGGCTGTCCGCGCGGGAAATCAGGGTGCCGGTCGATCACACGGCCTGGATCAGCCCGATCATTCTCGATATCGCGCCTGACCGCATCGCCGCGGCACAGCTACGCGATACCGATGGCAACAGGCTGGAGATCGAGCGCCAGGAGAATATGGAACAGCCCTTCAAGCCGACCAACCAGCCGGAAGGCACCCGTGTCTCCGAGCCCTGGCTGCTCACCCGCGTGGCCGCCGCGCTGGAAAAGCTGCAGATCGTCGAGGCACGAAAGGCAGACGGCACCCCTCTGCCCACCGATTCCGACACGCTGGAAGCGGAATTCAAGACGCTCGACGGATTGCGGGTAAAGCTGGCGATGGCCCATCAGGGCGATGCGACCTGGGCTGAGATCGAGGCTCAGGCCGACGATGCCAGCGCCGCGAAGCCGGAAGCCGATTCCATCAATGCCCGCACCGCCGGCTGGCACTTCCGGCTTCCCGATTTCGTCACCAAGGACCTGACGGCCAATCCCGAAGCGACGGTCCGGGAAACGGACCGCGCTCCGGAACCGGCGCAGCGGTAGGAGGTCAGCCCTGCGGCTTCTTTCCCTTAAAGAGCTGCCCCCAGATATCGTAGGCCGCCAGCCCGCAGCCGATCAGCGCCACCGCGATGAGGGCCGGTTTCAGCACCGAAAACACGATGATGCCGATGAAGCCGGTAAAGACGGCCAGCGCAACAAGGCCGAGAACACGGTCCATAGTCATGCGGGTTCCTCCTTACCGGCCATAGATCAGCTGCGGCAGCCAGTACACGATCTCCGGCACCGTGTAGAGCAGGATCATGGTGATGAACACCATCGCCACATAGGGCAGTGACCCCCGGAAAATCTGCACCAGCTGCACATAGGGCGGTGCGATGCCCTTCAGGTAATAGGCCGACATTGCCATGGGCGGTGTCAGGAAGCTGGTCTGCAGGTTAATCGCGATCAGAATGCCGAAGAACAGCGGATCGATATCGAACAGCGGCAGCAGCGGCAGGAAGATCGGCACGAAGATGATGATGATTTCCGACCATTCCAGCGGCCAGCCCAGCAGGAAGATGATGAGCTGGGCCAGGATCAGGAACTGCAGCGGCGTAAGGTCCAGCCCCTTCACGAACTCGCTGACCACATGTTCGCCGCCGAGATAAGAAAAGACCGACGAGAACACCCAGGACCCGACGAACAGCCAGCACACCATCGCCGTGGTCCGGACCGTCAGATAGACCGATTCCTGCAGCCGCCGCCAGGTCAGCGCCCGGTAGGCAACAGCCAGCAGAAGGCCGCCGAGGGCGCCGATCGCCGCCGCCTCCGACGGGGTGGCAAGGCCGAACAGAATCGCCCCCAGCACCGACAGGATCAGGAAGGCCAGCGGGAAGAAGGAGGTCAGCAGCATCAGCAGGATCTTCGTGATCGGCACGTCCTCCTGCTTCTCCGGTTTTGGGGCCAGCTTCGGCTGCATCCAGGCGCGCACGAGAATGTAGAGCAGGTACATGCCGGCCAGCGTAAAGCCCGGCAGCAGCGCGCCGGCATATAGCCGGACGATGGAAACGCCCGAGGTCGCGGCATAGACGATCAGCATGATCGAGGGCGGGATCAGGATGCCCAGCGTGCCGCCGGCGCAGATCACGCCGGAGGCGAAGCTGGTATCATAGCGCGCCTTCAGCATGGCCGGGAAGGCCAGCAGCCCCATCAGCGTCACCACGGCGCCGACGATGCCGGTCGCGGTGGCGAACAGCGCGCAGGTGATCAGCGCGGCGACCGCCATCGACCCCGGCACCCGCCGGGTCGCCAGGGCCAGCGTCTGGAACAGCCGGTCCACGATGTTCGCCCGTTCGACGATATATCCCATGAACAGGAACAGCGGTATCGCCGTCAGCACATCGTTCGACATGACCGAATAGGTCTGGTTGACGAACAAATCGAAGATGCGGTTGTCGAAGATCGTCCGCATCCGCTCGGCATCGAAATAGGCGTAGTAGCCAAAGCCGATGCCCATGGCCATCAGCGTGAAGGCAATCGGGAAACCCAGCATGATGATGAGGATGAAGATCCCCAGCATCATGATCGCAATGAAGGGATCGCTCATGACCGGTCCACCTTCGGCGTGACGACATCAATGGCTTCGCTGCCGTGCTTCAGGGCAGCCGCCCCTTCCTTTTGCAGCACTGTTTCAAGCTCCTCCACATCGGCTTCGCGTTCGGGCCAGGCGCCACGCTGGATCGTCAGGATGCAGCGGAACACCTGGGCGATCCCCTGGATCGTCAGCAGGATGCCGGCGGCGATGATGACACTCTTGAACTGATAGATCGGGATGTTGGCGGGGCTCATGGTGCTGACTTCGAGATAGCGCCAGGAGCGCCCGGCATATTTCCAGCCGGCGAAGATCAGCGCCAGCACACCGGGAAAGAAGAAGAAGAAATACAGCACCAGCTCGACCTTCGCCTGGGTCGCCGGCTTCCAAAGCCGATAGACGAAGTCGCCGCGCACATGGCCGTCGCGCGACAGCGTGTAGGCGCCGGCAATCATGAACATGGTGCCGTACATCATGTAGGTGAGGTCGAAGGCCCAGACCGTGGGAGCATTCAGGACATAACGGACGAAGACCTCATAGCCTACCCCCAGCGCCATCACCATGACGCACCAGGCAAACACCTTGCCGAACCACGCCGACAGCTTGTCGGCGAACCGAATATACTGCTCCATAAATCCGCTCGCGCTATACCGTTCGGGACCAGGGCGTCGTCCCGTTCGACGGCAGAAAAGTCCGGCCCGAAGGCCGGACTTTCCGCACTCCTACACCCAGATGGCCGATCAGAAGTTGATCTTGCCCGGGAAATAATGCTGGTAGGCCAGCTTGTAGTCCGGCGCGTTCATCAGATCGTAGAACACCACGCGCTCGCACCAGGCCTTCTGGCTGTCCACGACCTTCTTGAAGTACGCGTCCTTCATCAGCGGCGGCAGGATCTTGTCCCAGGCCGCCAGCTGCGCCTTCAGCACCGATTCCGGGGTGCGCTTCACATTCACCCCATGGTCCTTCTGCAGCTTGTCCAGATCCTGGGAATACTGGTGCATCGCCAGCGCATAATTGGCAGTGCTGGCCGCCTCGACGGCATAACGCAGAACCGCCTGCAGATCCGGCGGCAAGCTCTCATACTTCCGCTTGGAGAAGATGAACTCGAAGCTCTCGCTCGCCTGATGGTAGGAGGACAGCATGTAGTTCTTGGCCACGTCCTGCGAACCGAAGCGCATGTCCGAGGTCGGGTTGTTGAACTCGAACGCGTCGATCACGCCGCGCTCCATCGCCGGCACGATTTCGCCGCCCGGCAGCTGCGCAACGCTGGCGCCCATGGCCTGGAACAGATCGGCGGCCAGACCCACGGTGCGGTACTTCATACCCTTCACCTGATCGGCATTCTCGATCGGCTTCTTGAACCAGCCGAAGGGCTGCGCCGGCATCGGGAAGCCCATGAAGCCAACGATATCGAGGCCGAGAATGTCCTGCGTCAGCTCGCGATAGAACTCATTGCCGCCACCATGATACATCCAGGCGATCATCTGCGCCGCATTGGCACCGAACACCGGGCCGGTCCCGAACAGCGAGGCCGCCTTGTTCTTGCCGTACCAGTACACCGGCACCGAATGGGCCGCGTCCAGAATGCCGTCATGGCAGGCATCCTGCACCTGGAAGGCGGCGACCACCGCACCCGCCGGCAGCAGATCGATCTTCAGCCGGCCGCCGGACATTGCCTCGACACGCTCGACATACTGCTTTGCCATTTCCTGGAAAATATCCGAGGACGGCCAGGACGACTGCATCTTCAGCACGATTGGCGCCTGCGCCAGAACGGCCGGAGCCGCAAGGCTGCCGACACCGGCAACGGCACCTGCCGTGGCCGCGGTCGCAACCGTCGTGTTCTTCAGGAAATTGCGACGCGAGGTCGCCTTGTTAACGCTTTCCATAGTCTCTTACCTCCCTGTTTATCGTCGGCTGGCATGTTCACCATCCGCACCATCCTTTTTGAATGGCATTGTTTTTTAACGCATTTTGTTCGCCAGGCTTCTCCGTCGGGTCACGCGGCCGGATGGTCAAGTGGACATACCACTTGCATTAGACTTGCCTAAGTTCGTCCCGGCCAGCAACAAAAAAACGCGGGGCCGAAGCCCCGCGCAGAAATAATTCCATATTGTGGAAAATTGAAATCAGACCCGCTTCGCCAGTCTCGGGTCCAGCGTGTCGCGCAGACCATCGCCTAGAATGTTCACTGCCAGCACGGTCAGCGACAGGAAGATGCCCGGGAACAGGATGATCCACGGGGCCAGCTGGAAATAGACCCGCCCCTCGGCCATGATGTTGCCCCAGGTCGGGATTTCCGGCGGGATGCCGGCGCCCAGGAAACTGAGGATGGCCTCCGTCAGCATCGCCGAGGCGCAGATATAGGTGCCCTGCACGATCAGCGGTGCAAAGGTGTTCGGCATGACATGGCGGATCAGGATCAGCGGCAGCGGTGTGCCGATGGAGATCGCCGCCTCGACATAGGGCTCCTCCCGGATCGACAGCACGACCGAGCGCACCAGGCGCACGACGCGCGGAATCTCCGGGATGGTGATCGCCACCATGACGGTCAGTAGCGAGGCGCCGGACAGGGAGACCAGGGCAATCGCCAGCAGGATACCGGGAATCGCCATGAGGCCGTCCATGATCCGCATCACGATGGCATCCACGATGCGGAAATAGCCGGAGATCAGGCCGACGAACAGCCCGATGGCAATGCTCAGCACCGCAGCGCCAATGCCGACGATCAGCGATATCCTGGCACCATAGATGATGCGGGAATAGATATCGCGACCAAAAGCATCGGTCCCCAGGAACCAGTCGGTGAAGGGCTTCTTCAGGCGCGTCAGCGGATCGAGATGAACCGGGTCCACCGTCCCCAGGAACGGCGCGAAGATCGCCACGAAGACCATGATCGCCAGGATGACGCCGCCGACGATCACGCCCGGGTTGCGCAGCGCCTGCCGGAAGATCGCCTGGGCCGGTTTGGCCGGCGCAGCGTCGATCGGCGCGGTTTCGGTTTGCACGGCCATCAGTATCGTATCCTCGGGTCAAACAGCGTGTAGCTGAGATCGATCACCAGGTTCACGATCACATAGACGAAGGCGAAGATCAGGATGATGCCCTGGATCACCGGATAGTCCCGCGCCAGCACGGCATCCACGGTCAATCGGCCAAGCCCCGGCAGGTTGAACACGCTTTCGGTCACCACCACGCCGCTGATCAGCAGCGCGATACCGATGCCGATGATGGTGACGATGGGCACCGCCGCGTTGCGCAGCGCGTGCACCAGCAGCACCCGCTTTTCGGTCAGCCCCTTGGCGCGGGCGGTCCGGATGTAATCCTCGTCGAGAATTTCCAGCACGCTGGCCCGGGTGATACGGGCGATCAGCGCGATATAGATGACGCTCAGGGTCAGCGTCGGCAGGATCAGCCGCTCGAAGAACGGCCAGAAGCCGTTGGCGATCGGCCGGTAGCCCTGCACCGGCAGCCAGCGCAGGTTGATCGAAATGCCGTAGATCCAGAGATACCCCAGAACGAAAACCGGTACCGAGAAGCCGATGACCGAGAACATCATGATCGCCCGGTCGATCCAGGTACCGTGTTTCCAGGCCGCGATCACGCCCATCGGCACCGCGACGAGAACGGCAAAGATGATCGTCGTCGTGGCCAGCGCCAGTGTCGGCTCCAGCCGTTGCAGCACCATCGTCCCCACGGATGTATTGGAGAGGATCGAGGTGCCGAAATCGCCCTGCAGCAGCCGGAACACCCAGTCGAAGAACTGGAGGTAGATCGGCAGGTTGAGCCCCAGGCGTTCCCGAATCGCTTCAAGTTCGGCCGGGGTGGCGGCATCGCCTGCAATGATCGCCGCCGGGTCGCCCGGCGTCAGCCTGAGCAGCAGGAAGACGACGAGCGCCACCACCCCCATGACGGGGATGGTGGCCAGGATGCGCCGACTAATGAAAGCAAACATCGTCGGTTTTTCTTTTCTTCTGATTTTTCAAGATAAAGCCCTAAGCCGTTTTAGCCCTTGGTCTTTTCGATGTTCCAGAAGAACGGTGCCGGGCCGTCAAGCACGCCCTTCACCACGCCCTTGCGCCAGGCGCTGACGGTGAAGAACTGACCCAGCGGCAGGTTCGGGATGGTCTGCCAGGAACGCTTGTTCATCTCCTCGGCAAGCGCCTTCTGCTTTGCCGGATCGGTCTCGCGGGCATAGGCATCCTTCAGCTTCTCCATCTCGGCATCTTCGTACCAGCCGAACCAGCCACCCTGCTTGCCACGACCGCTGATGCCGAGGTTGGCAACCGGGCTCATCAGGTCCGGGCCGACCCAGGTGGTGATGAACATGTTCCAGCCGCCCTGCGCGACCGGATCCTGCTTGGCGCGGCGGCCCACCAGGGTCTGCCAGTCCATCGCCTGCAGATCGACCTTGAAGCCGGCCTGACGCATCGCCTGGGCGACGATCGGCGGATGGCTGGACAGCGTCGCCACGTCGGTCGGATGCATGACCAGCACCGGGGTGCCGTCATAGCCCGCTTCCTTCAGCAGGGCCTTCGCCTTGTCGATATTGCCGACCATCATGCCTTCGGAACCGGCCTCGGTGCCAAGCGGCGTGCCGCATACGAACTGCGACTTGCACAGCTTGTAGTACTTCTCGTTGTCGCCCATCATACCGACCATCACATCCTTCTGATTGATGGCATAGGCGAGCGCCTGCAGCACCTTCGGGTTGTTGAAGGGCGGGTGGATGTGGTTCGGGCGCAGCATGACCATGCTGCCCAGCTCGTTGATGGTGCGCATCTCGATGCCGTCATCGGCTTCGAGCAGCGGCAGCAGGTCGGTCGGCGGGTTCTCGATATAGTCGATCTCACCGCTGATCAGCGCGTTCGCCGCCGTCATGTGGTCCGGCATGGTGACCCACTCGACGCGGTCCACCTTGGCGACCTTGCCGCCGGCGGCCCAGCTCGGCGCCTCGGAGCGCGGCTTGTAGTCGCCGAACTTGGCGTAGACCGCCTTCACGCCCGGCTGGAAATCAGCCGCAACCCAGGTGAAGGGACCGGAGCCGATCTGTTCCGGCATCGGCTCGGACGGCGGCGTCTCGGCCAGCTTCTTCGGCACGATGAACGGCACGTTGGAGCTGGGCTTGGACAGCGACGCCATGACGAGGCCATAGGGCTCCTTCAGGACGATGTCGAAGCTCTTGTCGCTGGTGGCCTTCATCTCCTTCACGAAGTCCATCAGCTTCTGGCCCATGCCGTCGCGCTTGCCCCAGCGCTGCAGCGAGGCCACGGCATCCTCGGCCTTGACCGGGGCGCCATCATGGAACTTCAGCCCGTCGCGCAGGGTGATGGTGTAGGTCAGGCCGTCGGCGCTGACCTTGTAGCCCTCGGCCATCTGCGGCGTGACTTCCTGCTTTTCGTTCAGGGCGAAAAGCGTGTCGTAGATCATGTAGCCATGGTTACGAGACATGTAGGCCGTGGTCATGATCGGGTCGAGCACGCGCAAGCTGGAGTGCTTGACCACGCGCAGGACCGATTCGGCCGAGACCGGGGCGGCGTTCGCCAGCAGCATCGGCGCGCTCAGCGCGACGACGGCACAAGCCCCTTTCAGCATGTGATGGAGTTTCATTGTGATATGTCCTTTCCTGTTCAACTTTTTTAGCTATCGCGGCTTTTGCCGGTTCGACGCTTCCCCGCCACCAAGGCGAAAACCGTGCCAACTCGGCAGTACCGCGAAATTTTTATAAGCAACTGATTTTATTAGATTAGCCGTACTCCTTCTCACCGTTTCGGCAGCTACTGCCTGTTTATTGCCCGCATCATGCACGGGCCTGCCCTCATACGAGGCAGTTCACCCTCGACTGCATCACTGTTGGGCAGTCGATGGCAAGAGCGTATCGTCATTCATCCGGTCCAGCGGGTAAATAGGCCGCCGCAACCGCTCGAACGTCAGGATGCTGTTGTCCGAGGTCGTCACCCCGTGGCCGTCACAGGTGATCGTCGCCTTGCCCAGCCCGGCGAATCCCGCGCGGTAATGGATGCGGCTCTTCAGCACCAGATAGCGCTTGTGTTCCGGCTCGATGCCGACGGAGCGGAACACGCCGGTATCCCAAGGCTCGTGATGGCGCGAGACGATGACGATCTGCACCTTGCCGGTATCCAGCACCGCCGTCGGCCCCATCCGCACCGTCACGCCGGTGTACATCGGGCCGTGCACCACCCATTCGCCATCGGTCAGCGTCTTCACCTTGCCGGTGATCTCCAGCGGCTCGCCCTTCAGGCCGATGGACGGCATATCGGTCCTGCCACCCAGCCTGATGGTGACAGTGGCGCCGATACCGGCTTTCGCCATGTCCTGTACCGCTGCCGGGTCCCAGACCGCCGCGACAGCGACATCCTCAAGCCCCTGGCGAATCACCTCGGCGATCACCGTCATCACATCCTGCGTGCCGCCGGAGCCGGTATTGTCGGCATGGTCGAGCAGCAGCACCGGGCCGTCGGTCAGCGTCTTGGCGCGGGCGACCGCCTGCTCCAGCGGTTCATGCTGATAGATGAAGGTCTCGCGGGCCTTCCAGGCCGCCTGGCCGATCTCCTCACAGGCCGCACCGGCCTTTTCCCTGTCGCCATCTGCCACCACGATGACCGAGGTGCCGGCATCGCGGATGTCGGCCATCGGAAAGCCGCCAAACACGCTGGCCGCCAGGATGCCCGGCTGTGCCTCCGCCGCGCGCGCCATGGCGATCAGCGACTTCATCGGCTCGTCATCCGTGCCCTGCTTCAGGGTCTGGGACAGCAGCGGTAGGCTGCGCCACGCCATCACCGGGCGGCACTTGCTCTCCATGCTGTCCAGCACGACACGGCCGATCTGCTCAGCAACCTCGTACATATCGACATGCGGATAGGTCTTGTAGCCGATCAACGCCGTGCAATTGTCGATCATGCGCTGGGTCAGGTTGGTGTGCAGGTCCAGCGTGACGGCAATCGGCACATCGGGTGCGATCTCGCGGATGCGGGCCAGAAGCTCCCCTTCCCCATCCTCGTGATCGACCGTAACCATGGCGCCGTGCAGGTCTAGCAGCACGCCATCGCAGCCCTTGGCGACTTCCTCGCAGATGGCGCCAGCCATCCGCTCATAGGCATCGCGTTCTACCGGGCCGGAGGGCATCGCCTCCGCCGCCATCGGGATGGTGAACTCGGCGCCGCGCTCGCGCGCCAGCTTCATGTAGGCACCCAGCGGCATCGCCGTCTTCTCGAAGGCCTTGCGGGCCTCATCGCCGGCGAAGGCACCCCAGTCCTGGAACCGCGCCCAGTCGGTCCGCAGCGGGGAGAAGGTGTTGGTCTCGTGCTTCATCATGCCGAGGACGAGACGCATACCTTGGGTCTCCTGTTTTTCGCCAGTTGGAAAATAAGACTGCCCGCTCCGCCTGCCCGGTACAATATTGTACCGGACCGGACATTTACGCTGGCAGGTTGCAAACGCTCCTTACTGCCCGGCCTTCGCCTCGTTCAGAATGTCGAGCGGATAGATCGGCCGCCGGACATGTTTGAACTCCAGCTGGTTGTAGTCCGAGGTGCAGACGCCGACGCCGGCGCATTCCACCACATCCTTCATGATCGGCTTGAAGCCAGCGCGCCAGTGCACGCGGCTCTTCAGGCACAGATAGCGCTTGGCCAGCGGATCGATGCCCAGGCTGTAGAAGCAGTTGAGGTCGTTCGGCTCCTGATGGCGCGAGATCACGACGATCTCCACCTTGCCGGTATCGAACACGGCGGTCGGCCCCATATCGTTCAGGATGCCGGTGCCCATCGGCCCGCGGTTGCGGAACTCGCCATTGGTCAGCACGCGCACCGTGCCGGTGACTTCCAGCGGCTCGCTGACCGCATCCGCGGCCAGCAGCGGCATCTTGATCTTGCCGCCCAGCTTCAGCGTCAGCTTCGCGCCAATGCCGGCCTTGATCATCTGCTGCACAGCTTCGGGATCATGAATGGCGAAGAAGGCGACATTCTCCAGCCCCTGCCGGATGATCTCGCCCAGCACGGCGGTGGTGTCCATCGTGCCGCCCGACGCCGCATTGTCAAAATGGTCGAGCAGCACCACCGGACCGTCGCTCATCTTCTTGGCGCGCGCCACCGATTCGCCCAGCGGCTCCAGCTTGTAGACAAAGGCCTCGCGCTCGTCCCAGGCGAAGTCCAGCAGCTCGTCGAGATATTTCTGCGCCAGTGCCTTGTCGCCATCGGTCACCACCACCGCCGACAGGCCGGCATTGTGGATGTCGGCATGCGGAAAGCCGGTGAACAGGGTCGCAGCCAGCGCGCCGCCGGTGGTTTCCATCTCGCGGGCGCGGATCTGCAGTTCCTTGTTCGGGAAATCGTCGGTGCCCTGGCGCATCACATGCGGCAGCATCGGCCGGTTGCCCCAGGCCATGACCGGATTGGCCTTGCCCTTCAGCTTGGCGATCACCGGCAGCGCCGCGCGCGTGCCGGTCTCGTACACGTCGATATGCGGATAGGTCTGGTAGCCGGCGACCGAGGTCGCGTTATCGATGATCTCCGAATAGAGGTTGGTGTGCATGTCCAATGCTACGGCGATCGGCGTATCCGGTGCGATCTCGCGCAGCGCCTTGATCAGCTGACCCTCGCCATCCTCGAAGCTCTCGGTCACCATCGCGCCATGCAGGTCGAGCAGGATGGCGTCGTATTTGCGCGCCTTCGCCGCCGCGATGATCTTGCCGGTCATGTAATTGTAGGCGTCATCCTGCACCGGGCCGGAGGGCCAGGCCTGGCCGGCGACCGGAATGTCGTAGGTGGCCCCCTCCTTCTCCGCGATGTCGATGAAGGCGGCCAGCGCACTCTGCGTACCGCGATAGGCATCCACCGCATCCTGACCTTCCGGCGGCGTGCCCCGGCCACGGGCGAACCGCTCCAGCGGCGTCGGCACCGGGGAGAAGGTGTTCGTCTCGTGTTTCATCATCGCCAGCAAGAAATGCATCGAAACGAACCCCCGTTCAGCCGTTTTGTTTTTTGATAGGCGGGGATATGCAAACTTTCTTTACAACTCTCGTCAACCCCTCCCGTGCTAAATTACTAAAGCCGTATGGAATCCTCCTGACTCACGGGTTAGTGTGGCGTCTCACAAGAAGCCGGCCAGCGGAGGAAGCGCGCCATGAGGATCACCCGGATTTCCGCCTATCAGATCGATCTTCCGCTGCATGAGGGCAGCTACAAATGGGCGGATGGCAAGTCGGTTGAGGTGTTCGATTCCACCGTGGTCGCCATCGAGACCGATGCGGGGATTACCGGCCATGGCGAGGTCTGCCCGCTGGGGCCGGCCTATCTGCCGGCCTATGCCAATGGCGCGCGCACCGGCATCCGCGAGCTGGCACCGAAGCTGATCGGGCTCGACCCGCGCGATCTAGGCACCATCAACCGCGTCATGGACCAGGCAATGCGCGGGCACCCCTATGTGAAATCGCCGCTCGACATCGCCTGCTGGGACATTCTGGGCCAGGCCACCGGGCTGCCTGTGGTGACGCTGCTGGGCGGCCGCTGCGGCGAGGATGTCCTGCTCTACCGCGCGATCTCGCAGGACACGCCCGACGCGATGGCCGCCAATGTCGCCGGCTACCGGGCGGAGGGTTACACCAAGTTCCAGCTGAAGGTGGGCGGCTACGCCGACACCGATATCGCCCGTATCCATGCCGTCTCGAAAAAGCTGCTGCCCGGCGATGTGCTGATCGCCGACGCCAATACCGGATGGCTGATGCATGAGGCGGCGCGCGTCGTCGAGGGCGTGCGCGATGTCGATGTCTATATCGAACAGCCCTGCCCGTCCTATGAGGAGTGCCTGGCGATCCGCCGCCGCACGCCAAAGCCCTTCATCCTGGACGAGGTGATCGACGGGCTGCCCGCCGTGCTGCGCGGCGCATCGGACCTCGCCATGGACGTCATCAACCTGAAGATTTCCAAGGTCGGCGGGCTGACCAAGGCGCGGCAGATCCGCGATCTGTGCCTGTCGCTCGGCATCGCCATGACCATCGAGGACACCTGGGGCGGTGACATCACCACCGCTGCCATCGCCCATCTCGCCCACTCGACCCCGGCGGACTTCCTGTTCTCGGCGACCGACTTCAACTCCTACGTCACCGTCTCGCTGGCCGAGGGCGCGCCGCAGCGCCAGCACGGCCGCATGAGCGCCTCCCCCGCGCCGGGACTGGGCGTCCTGCCGCGCAGGGAAGTGCTGGGCGCGCCCGTGTTCAGCGTGGGGTGAGTTAGAGAGGGTTGCTTTCCAGAGACACTCTGGCCGCTATTTCTCTCTGATCGTCATTCCCGGGCTTGTCCCGGGAATCCAGGGTTCAGCTTATGCGACTGGCATCCAGTGAGCGTAGGCCTGGACCCCCGGCACAAGGCCGGGGGTGACGGTCAGAGAAATTGGCATTCCCCTGACATATTGAGGGAATGACGGTCTTTTTTTGTCTGCTACGTCTAGAGTTCGTCACCCCACCATCCGCCGCAGCCGGAATTCGGCGTCCAGCCGCCAGTTGCCATCCTCCTGCTGGCTCTCGCCGCGCCAGACGAAGCTGTCGGGCGTGATGTCGTTGAAGCTCCAGCGCGCCGGGCGGCCAGATTCCTCGCCTTCCAGTACAATCCGGCCATCCTTCATGCGGCCTTGCAGCCGGTTCAGCACGCCGGTCACCGGGTTCAGCCAGAGGATGCGCCATGTCTCACCATCGCCATCGAGCCAGCGCAGGGTGGTGCTGTAGCGGTCGCGGACCGGCAGATCGCCGCTCTCTCGCTCCCCGCGGGGCGGCGCGATCCAGATGTCCTGGATGGCACGGCCCTCCAGCGCCCAGCTGAACCACCATTCGCCGTGGCCTGTGCGGACCGTGCCATCCTGGCCATAGTCGAACACTTCGGCGCGCCATCCGCCGATCACCCAGTCGAAGGCCTTCGCGGCCTCCCCCAGTTCCGGCGACGGGCCGGGCGAGAACAGGGCCCCAGCCAGCGCATGGGTCAGCCCGCGTGCCGGTGCGCCATCGGCGATGCGTGTCCAGATACCTTCATACTGGACGGGGAATCCGTCCTCATCGACCTCCAGCACCGCCTTGAAGTCGCTGTCGAGATTGCGGTAGCGGTAGCGCCGCTCCTCCAGCCGGTCATAGGCCTGCGGCGCTGCCGTCACCGTCAGTTCGGGAAACCGCACCCAGGCGGCGCGGATTTCCCCGGTTGCACCGATGGCGGGACGCAGCCGGTTCACCGGCAGCGCATTGGTGGACGGGCTGACACCCAGATCGATATCGGTGCAGCCGGCGAGATCCGGGGCGGCCGTGCCATTCAGCCGCCAGTTGCCCGCCCCGTCATGCAGCAGGGTCAGGCTTCGGGTCGTCCCCTGGAAATCCTGGCTGACCTCGACCCGGCGGGTATTCCAGCCGGCATCGCACTGCACCCGGTAGTCGACGCGCAAGGGGATGCCCTTCTCTGCCAGCAGCACCGTGCCGGCGATCTCTATCCCGTCCTCGCCCCGGCGGAAGGTCGCCTGCTCCATGCTGTTGCCGTCCCAGTCGCGCCGCCACATCAGGGTCCGCATGCTCGATGTCATTTATTGCCTCCTTGGTCTCGGGCATGGTCTCGGAATGCCGGACCCTAGCGCCTGAAATGCACGCCTTTCTTGGGGATTATTGCTATAATTCCGTCCATGAACATCGCCCCCGCCATCCACCAGGAGAAGGTCACCCAGACCGACCTCGCAAGAGGCGATGGCTGGAGCGTCAGCGACGTGATCTGCCGCTGCGGGCCAGAGGACAAACCCTATGAGGAACAGCATGGCCCTTCAGTGATCGCCGCCGTGCTGTCCGGCAATTTCGTCTATCGCTCGGACCGGGGCAGCACGCTGATGGCGGCGGGGTCGCTGATGCTGGGCAACGCAGGGGCGTGCTATTCCTGCGGGCATGAGCATGGTGCCGGGGACCGTTGCCTGGCCTTCCATTTCACGCCCGGTTTCCTTGAGGATGTCGCGGGCGGCCTGCCCGGCCTGCGGTGGATCGATTTCCCGCAGCATCGCCTGCCGCCGATGGCCACGCTGACGCCCTTGTTCGCGGCGGCGGAAACCGCCTTGCTGGAAGAAGACGCCCCTGCACTGGAGGAATTGGCGCTGCGCATGGCGGGCGCAGCACTGCGTCTCAGCCACGCCGATTCACCGCCACCGGACCGCGCCCGGGATATCGGCCGCATCGCGGCTGCCGCCCGGCTGATCGAGGAGCACTACACCGAACCGCTGACGATTTCCGATATCGCCGCCAGGGTCGGTCTCAGCCGCTATCACTTCCTGCGCCTGTTCAGCGCCACCATGGGCATGACGCCCTATCAGTATCTGCTGAACCGTCGTCTGCGAGCGGCCGCCCGTACCTTGCGCGCGGATCGCAGGAGCGTGCTGGACGCGGCATTGTCTTCCGGTTTCGGCGATCTGTCGGAATTCACCCGGCGTTTCCGCCGCACCTTCGGGCAGACGCCGGCATCCTATCGGAGCAAGCGCTAGTTCCAGCGCCCCATTTCGGCATCGCGGCGCAGATGGTCCGCCAGCATCATGTTGGTGGTGTAGAGCCGTTTCATCAGCACCTTCAGCAGCGCCTTCACGCCCGGCTCGCAGCTTTCCAGCAGCTTGTCCATGACCTGCTCGTTGATCGTCGAGCAGACGGTCAGTTCCAGGGCGCGGACCGAGGCCTGGCGCGGCCCCTTGGCGATCAGCGCCATCTCGCCGATGATCTCGCCCTCGCCCAGTTCGGCGAGCACGGTTTCCTGCTCGTTCCGGCCGACGAACACCTCAACCCGGCCGGATTCGATGAGATAGGCATGGCTGCCAAGCTCCCCCTCCCGGAACAGCACCGCACCGGCATAAAACACCCGACGGTCGAGTACCTTGGTCTTGGCCATGCCGTGCGCCGCCTCTTCAGCCCTGATAAAGCCCGTTATCGCGCAGCCTGCCTAGGCTTGCAAATCAATAGGATGTTATCGCCGTGCGGATGCACGCCACGAATGATCCGTTAGGCACGCGCTTCCGTAAAAGTTAATGTTTCTACACCATATCTTCGTGAGCGCCTTGCATTCCATGCACCGAGACAGCGACAGGCCCCTCCTCCTCTGGTTCCGGCAGGATCTGCGCCTTGCGGACAATCCGGCCCTGCGCGCGGCGGTGGAGAGCGGACAACCGATCCTGCCCGTCTACATCCTCGATGACGAGACGCCCGGTGCCTGGGCGACCGGCGGTGCCGCGCGCTGGTGGCTGCATCACAGCCTGACGGCGCTGTCGCATGACCTGAAGGCGCTTGGTGCACCGCTCATCCTGCGGCGGGGCGACTCACGCGAGGTAATCGACTCGCTGGTGAGGGAGGCCGGTGCAACGGCGGTGTACTGGAACCGCTGCTACGAGCCTTTTGCCCGCAAGCGTGACGAGACCATCAAGGCCGCGCTGAAGCAGGACGGGATCAAGGCCCGCAGCTTCAATTCCGCACTGCTGCACGAGCCCTGGACGGTCGAGAACAAGTCCGGCGAACCGTTCCGTGTCTATTCCGCCTTCTGGCGTGCCTGCCTGGCGAAAGGCGAACCGGACAAGCCGTTGCCCGTGCCGGAAACGCTTGTGGCGGCTTCCGCGCCGGCCAGCGACAGCATCGGGGATTGGGAACTGCTGCCCACCAAGCCGAACTGGGCGAAGGGCTTCGAGTCCGCCTGGACGCCCGGAGAGAACGGCGCGCAGGAGCGGCTGACGGCGTTCCTCGACGAAGCGGTCAACCGCTACAAGGCGGAGCGTGACCGCCCGGACATCGAGGCGACCTCCCGCCTGTCGCCGCATCTGCATTTCGGTGAGATCGGCCCGCGCCAGATCTGGCATGCCACCCGCGCCGCCATGGCCGCCCACGGCCTGAACGAGGCCAGCGCCGAGAAATTCCTGTCGGAAGTCGGCTGGCGGGAATTCTCTCACCATCTGCTCTATCACAATGACGCCCTGCCCGAGCATCCCCTGCGGCCGGAATTCGCGGATTTCCCCTGGCACGAGAACGTCAAGGCGCTGACCGCCTGGCAGCGCGGCCTGACCGGCTATCCCATCGTCGATGCCGGCATGCGGGAACTCTGGGCAACCGGCTGGATGCACAACCGGGTGCGGATGATCGTGGCCTCCTTCCTGGTGAAGGATCTGCTGATCCCCTGGCAGGAGGGCGAGGCCTGGTTCTGGGACACGCTCGTCGATGCCGACCTCGCCAACAACGCGGCGAGCTGGCAGTGGGTCGCCGGCTGCGGCGCCGATGCCGCGCCCTATTTCCGCATCTTCAACCCGGTGCTGCAGGGCGAGAAGTTCGACCCGGAGGGTGCCTATGTCCGGCGCTGGGTGCCGGAACTCTCGAAGATGCCGGCTTCCCATATCCACAAGCCCTGGCTGGCCCCCGACGACGTAATGCGCAAGGCCGGCGTCACGCTGGGCAAGAGCTATCCCAAACCCATCGTGGATCATGGCACGGCGCGCGACCGCGCGCTCGACGCCTTCTCCCGCATCAAGAAGGCGGCCTGAATGAGAATAGCGATTGTCGGCAGCGGTATCTCCGGCCTCGGCGCCGCCTGGCTGCTGCACCAGCACCACGAGATCACGATCTACGAGAAGGAGTCCCGGATTGGCGGCCACGCCAACACGGTGGAAGCGGATTTCGGCGACAGGACGATCCCGGTCGATACCGGCTTTATCGTGTTCAACGACCGCAACTACCCGAACCTGCGCGGCCTGTTCGGCGAACTGGATGTACCTTACCGGAACAGCGAGATGTCCTTCGCCGTCTCCATCGATGGCGGGCGCCTGGAATATGGCGGCGGCAGTATTCCGCAGTTGTTCGCGCAGAAGCGCAATCTGCTGCGCCTGCGTTTCGTGCGGATGGTGCGCGACATATTGCGTTTCTTCCGCGAAGCGCCGGAACTGCTGGAGGGCGATGCCGGCGCGCTGTCGCTTGGCGAGTATCTGAAGCGCAACCGCTATTCCGACGGCTTCCTGTACGATCATCTGCTGCCGATGGCGGCCGCCATCTGGTCCTGCCCGGTGGAGACCATGCTTGACTTCCCGGCGGCCAGCTTCGCGCGCTTCTTCCACAATCACGGCCTGCTGACCGTCAACGACCGGCCGCAATGGATGACGGTCGAAGGCGGCAGCCACGAATATGTGCGGCGCCTCACGGTGCCCTTTGCCGACCGGTTCTGCCTCGGCAATGCGGCGGTGTCGGTGCGGCGGGTGCCCGGCGGCGTGATGGTGCGCGGCGCGGATGGCGAAGAGACTTTGTTCGACCAGGTCATCCTGGCCAGCCATGCCGACCAGTCGCTGGCACTGCTGGCCGATGCCGACGCGGCGGAGCGCGCTATCCTTGGGAGGTTCCGCTACCAGCCGAACGAGGCGGTGCTGCACCGCGACCCGGCCCTGATGCCGCAGCGCCGCAGCGTCTGGTCGAGCTGGAATTATCTGGCCGAGGGCGACGCCTATGACCGCGAGGTTGCCGTCACCTACTGGATGAATTTGCTGCAGGGCATCGATCCTGCCTGTCCGCTGTTCGTGACGCTGAACCCGATCCGCCAGCCCGATCCGGACAAGGTTTTCGCGCGGATATCCTACAGCCATCCGGTGTTCGATGGCCCCGCCATGCAGGCACAGCGGGAGCTGAACCGCATTCAGGGCACGCGCGGCCTGTGGTTCTGCGGTGCCTGGGGCGGCTATGGCTTCCACGAGGACGGGCTGAAATCCGGCATCGCCGTTGCGCGTGCGCTGGGCGCGAACGTGCCCTGGCGGACCGAGGTGCAGCCCGCCGGGAACCCGGCCCCCGGTGCTGCGCCGCTGCTGGCGGGCGACTGAGAATGACTGGCCAAACGCCGCATACGGATTGGCAATCCTGTCTCTATCGCGGGCGGGTGACACACAGCCGGCTATCGCCCTTCCGGCACAAATTCCATTACCGCGTCTTCTCGCTGCTGGTCGATCTGGACGAGCTGCCGGCGCTTGATGCCAGCCTGCGGCTGTTCTCCTATAACCGCGCGAACCTGCTTAGCTTCCATGATCGCGACCATGGCCCGCGCGATGGCAGCCCCTTGCGCCCTTGGGTCGAGTGCCACCTGGCCGCCGCCGGCATCGACAATGATGGCGGGCGCATCTCGCTGCTGTGCTTTCCGCGCCTCATGGGCTTCGTGTTCAACCCGCTGTCTATCTATTACTGCCGCGACCGGCAGGACCGGCTGACCGCCATCCTCTACGAGGTGAAGAACACCTTCGGCCAGCAGCATGGCTATCTGCTGCCGGTTCCCGCCGACCGGCAGCCCGGCGCGCCGATCCTGCAGCGCCAGGAGAAGGGCTTCTACGTCTCGCCCTTCATGCCGATGGAGTGCCGCTACCGCTTCCGCCTGAACGAGCCGGACGAGAACCTGTCCATCCTGATCCGCCAGGACGAGGCTGGCCCTGATGGCGCACCGCTGCTGGCCGCCACCCACATGGCGGAGCGCGCGGCACTGACGGACGCCGGCCTGCTGTCGGCCTTCGCGCGACACCCGCTGATGACCCTGAAGGTAATCGGCGGCATCCATTGGGAGGCGCTACGCCTGTGGCGCAAGGGGGCGCGGTTACATGCCCGCCCCACCCCGCCTGCCCGTGACGTTTCGATCTGGTCCGACCCCGCCCTCGCAAACGGGAGACACGAAAATTGAGCGACGCCACCATGACCATCGACGGCCGTTCCTGGATCGCCCAGATGCGGCGCCGGCCCGACCGCAGCCTGACACGCTGGATGTGGCTTGGCCTGAAGATGCTGCGCAACCTCAGCCACGGCACGCTGATCGTTGTGCTGCCGGATGGCAGGCGCTTCCGCTTCGACAGCCCGCATGAGGGACCGGAGGCGACCATCCTGGTGCGCGATCAGCGCATGGCGCGGCGCTGGTTCATGGGCGGCAGCGTCGGCTGGTCGGAATCCTATCTGGATGGCGAGTGGGACAGCCCCGACCCCGCCAAGGTGGTTGAGCTGTTCTCGATCAATGTCGCCGCGCTGGAACAGCATATCGACGGCAATTGGTGGAGCCGGCTGGCGGGCCGCGCGCTGCATGCACTGAACCGCAACAACCGGCGCGGCAGCCAGCGCAACATCGCCTATCACTATGATCTGGGGAATGATTTCTACCGCCGCTGGCTCGACCCCTCCATGACCTATTCCTCGGCGGTGTTCGAGGGCAGCCAGCAGGATCTGGAAGCCGCCCAGCGCGCCAAGTACCGCCGTATCTGCACCCTGCTAGACGCCCAACCCGGCCAGCATGTGCTGGAGATCGGCTGCGGCTGGGGCGGCTTTGCGGAGGTCGCGGCGGGCGAGTTTGGCCTGAAAGTCACCGGCATCACCCTGTCGCAGCAGCAGCACGCCTACGCCACCGAGCGGATCGCCCGGGCCGACCTGTCAGACCGTGTGGAGCTGCGCCTGCAGGATTACCGCGACGTCAGCGAGCGGTTCGACCGTATCGCCTCCATCGAGATGTTCGAGGCGGTGGGCGAACGCTATTGGCCGGTATTCTTCGACAAGGTGAAATCCTGCCTCACGGAAAACGGCAAGGCAGCGATGCAGGTCATCACCATCGCCGATGACCGGTTCGAGGCCTATCGCAGCTCCCCCGACTTCATCCAGCGCTACATCTTCCCCGGCGGCATGCTGCCGTCCGACAGTATCCTGCGCGGGCTGGTCAATGATGCCGGCATGTCTCTGACGCGCGATGACGGCTTCGGGCTGGACTATGCCCGAACGCTGCGCCACTGGAGCGACGCCTTCCGCACCGCCTGGCCGGACATCCGGGAGATGGGCTTCGACGAGCGTTTCCGGCGCATGTGGGAATTCTATCTGCATTATTGCGAGGGCGGCTTCCGGTCCGGCAGCATCGACGTGCGCCAGATCGCCTTCAGCCGCTAACGCATGCCCCATACCCCCCTGGCACGCCGGATACTCGCCGCCTATGGCCTGCCCGGCCTGCCGATGGCAGCGCTAGGACTGCCGCTGTTCATCTATCTGCCGACCTTCTATGCCGCCGATCTGGGGCTGAACCTCACGGCGGTCGGCGCGGTGCTGCTGCTGGCACGGCTGTGGGACGGGGTGACCGATCCGGCGGTCGGCGTGCTCAGCGACCGCACGCGCAGCCGCTGGGGCCGGCGCCGGCCCTGGATGATCACCGGGCTGCCGGTGACCCTGCTGGCGATGTGGATGCTGTTCGTGCCACCGCAAGATGCGGGCATCTTGCATCTGCTGGGCTGGTCGATGCTGCTCTATCTTGGCTGGACGATGATCTCCCTGCCGCATTCCGCCTGGGGGGCGGAGCTGTCGCCGGATTACCACGAACGCTCCCGCATTACTGCCTCACGCGAGTTGTTCGTCGTACTGGGCACGCTGATCGCGGCCGGCCTGCCCTCGCTGGTCGGGGGCGGCAACGCCGAGGTGCTGAAAGTGCTGGCGATTACCCTGCTGATCGCCCTGCCGCTGACAATCCTGCTGGCCAGTGTGGTTGTCAGTGAACCGCCTCGCCCTGCCCCGCGTACAAGTAACTGGAGACTGGCAATAAGGGTGCTCCTCGCGAACCGCCCCTTCCGCCGGCTGATCGTGGCCTATCTGCTGAATGGTATCGCAAATGGCCTGCCGGCGACCCTGGTTCTGCTGTTTGCGGCCCAGGTACTCCAACTGGGCGATTTGAGCGGCCTGTTCCTTACGGTGTATTTCGGATGTGGCATTCTCTCCATACCGGTTTGGATCGCGGCCAGCCGCAAGCTGGAGAAGCACCGCGCCTGGTGCATGGCGATGCTGCTGAACTGCCTGTTCTTCGCACCAGTGCCCCTGCTGGGCGCGGGCGACATGGCGGGATTCCTGGCAATCTGTGTGCTGACCGGCCTGTGCCTGGGCGCCGATCTCGCCCTGCCGCCCTCAATGCAGGCGGATGTGGTGGATATCGACACGGCGGAGAGCGGGGCACACCGCGCCGGCCTGTATTTCGCGCTGTGGGGCGTGGCGACGAAGCTGGCGCTGGCGCTGGCCGTCGGCATCGCCTTCCCAATCCTCGACCTGTTCGGCTTTCAGGCGGCAGCGGGCAGTGCGAACGATCCGCTGGCGCTGTCCACACTGGCTGCGCTCTACGCCATCGCGCCGATCCTGTTCAAGCTGGCCGCCATCGCGCTGATGTGGGGCTATCCGATCGGCGCGGCCGAGCATGCGGCGGTGAAGCGCCGGATCGAGGCCGTGCCATGATTTCCAATGTTTCCGGGAGGATCACCGATGTTTCGCGCCGCAGCAGCGCTGCTGGCTGCCGTTCTTCTGCTGGGAGGATGCAGCGCCATGAAGCCTGAGGATTTCGCCGGCACCGAGCCGAAGCTGACCGTCGAGGAGTATTTTGCCGGCAAGAGCCGCGCCTGGGGCATCTTCCAGGACCGGTTCGGCACGCTTAAGCGCAGCTTCACGGTCGATATCGAGGGCCGGCAGGAAGGCGACGAGTTCGTCCTCGTTGAGGATTTCGTCTATGACGATGGCGAGACCGACCGGCGCATCTGGCGCATCCGCAAGCTGGACGAGCACCGCTATGAAGGTCGCGCCGACGATGTGGTCGGCACCGCAACCGGCGTCGCCTACGGCAAGGCGCTGAACTGGCGCTACGATTTCGATCTGAAGGTCGGCGAGCGGACGATCCGCGTGCATTTCGACGACTGGATGTTCCGGCAGGATGACAAGGTCATGGTGAACCGCGCCACGGTCACCAAGTTCGGCATCGAGCTGGGTCAGGTCACGCTGTTCTTCCTGCGCGAGGACAAAAAGCAGACCGCCTCCCTCGCGGCAGAGTGAGCTATACCGCCAGCTTCCGCCTCACCCACCGCAGCAGCGCGCCGAGGACCGGCAGGCGCTCATAAAGCTGGCTGGCGGCATCCCAGTGGTCGATATGCTCCGCCACCAGCCCGTCGGGGCGGAAGCGCACCTCGCTCATCCCCTCGATGGTCCAGATCTCGACCGCGCCCTTGCGTCGGAAGCTGAATCGCCAGCGGTAAAAGGCGGTATCGCCCTCGATGGCGGTGCGCAGGATGGTGAAGCGCGGCTGCTCCACCGTCTCGAACATATGCCGGAAGACGGCGCGGTATTTCTCGATTCCCGTCACATCGTTGAACGGATCGACGAAGCGCACATCGGGCGCCACGATCCCGTCCAGCCGGTCCAGACTCTCCGGGGCGATACTCTCGAAGAAGCGGCCATAGGCCGCAACGGCCTGTTTCACTGTTTCGTCGCCCGCCTGATCATCGGGAAATAGAGAGCATAGGGCAGGCAGCGCAGAATCTTCAGCAGATAGGTGAAGCGTTTCGGGAAGGTGATCTCGAAGCCGTCGCCGTCCAGCCCGCGAATGAGGGCGGCGGCCGCGTCCTCCGGTTCCATCAGGAACGGCATGGGGAACGGATTCCTGTCCGTCAGCGGCGTGCGCACGAAGCCGGGATTGACGATCTGCATCTTCACGCACACCCGGTCGCATTCCGGTTTCAACGATTCCGCCATGTTGATCAGGCCGGCCTTGGTTGCGCCATAGGCGGCGGAGGTCGGCAGGCCGCGATAGCCCGCAACCGAGGCAACGATGGCAATCTGTCCGCGCCTTCGGTTCCTGAACGTTGCCAGCAGCGGCTCCAGACAGTTTGCCGTGCCCATCAGGTTCAGCTCAACCAGCTTGCGCAGCTTTTCCGCCTTGAAATCATCGGCGCTGACCGGCTCATGCGTGCCGGCATTCAGCAGGGCGATATCGATGGGGCCGTGCTCCGCCTCGATGCGGGCAACCGTATCGGCGGTTGCTTGGCCGTCTGTCACATCCAGCTCGTAGGGCAGGATGCTGCTTTCCGGCGCTTCCCCGGCCAGCCCCTTCAGCTTGTCGATGGAACGCGCGCTGACCGCCACACGGTCGCCCCGCCGGGCAAGCTGCAGGGCGACCTCACGGCCCAGCCCGTAGCTTGCCCCGGTGATCCAGATCAACCGGCTGTCGTGCTTACCGTTGCTCATTCTGCGCCACCGTCACATAGCGGCTGGCGGGCTCGCCGGGCGGCACATCCTGCAGGCTGAAATTCCAGGGCGCATCCGACGGCACCGGGCGGCGGGTGTAGAGCACCTCCTCGCCGCGCCCGTCGAAGCTGCCGCCGACCCAGCGCTTCTCCGCATCATAGCAGAGCTGCATGGTGAGTTCGCCGGTCATATCGTAGCAGCCCTCACGCCCCGCCATCGCGGTCATCTCAACTTCCCGGACGATGCCCTTCTGGGTATCCAGCAGACGGCCCTGGCGGACCGTCGCATAACGCCAGTAATCCGACGGGAAGATATCGGCCGGAACCTTGATCCGGCCATCGACACCCAGCAGCGAGAGCGTGCCGTCGCCGCGCCCGGCATCATCCTGCCGGGCGAGTACGGCGAAGTAATCGCCATCATCATTGGTGCGGGTCTCGATGCTCACCACCTTGCCGTCCTCGATCAGGGTGCGGTTGCGGTGCGTGTAACGGTACAGCGCGATGGGACCGAATTTAAGCTCGAAGTCGATCATGATCTCGACCCTGGACCTGTCGCCATCGCGCTCGATGCGCAGCCGGTGCCAGCCCAGCACATCGCCGCCGCGCGTGACCTCGAAATCGATGCGCTCGACCGTGGGTTCGGCCTGGGCCGACGGCGTGACGGCCAGAAGAATTGCGGCAGCGGCGAGAAGTCGTTTCATGGCAACACATCCCGGTTTCCGTTGCGGATCAGTTACCCTTTCTACGCACGGACAGGCGGAACGGATGTCGCAGCAGTCTTCAGAACATTCCGCCGCGCTGCAGCGTCGCCAGCAGGAACAGCAGCCCGAAGGCGGAAATCGCCAGCGAGCCGGCAACGCCGATGCCGCGGTGCAGCCGGTCGCGCCAGACCGACTCCGTCCGGTCGCCGAACGCCAGCGCTATCTTCCGGCCATAGACACTGGCCATGGCCAGCGCCGCGACCGTCATCGCCGTGCCCAGCGCCATCGCGAAGGTAGCTGCAACCCCCAGCAGGAAAAGGCCATTGGCCAGCGTGAACAGCAGCACCAGCACCGCACCGCTGCAGGGCCGGATGCCGACCGCCGCCGCCATCGCCCAAAAGCGCCGCAGCCCGCGCCGCGCCGTCACCGCATGATCGTGTGCATGATCATGGTGGTGGTGGTCATGGTCGTGGGCGTGATGCGCATGGTCATGATGGGCAGGACCGATACCGTGATCATGGTCGCAGCTCTCGCCCTTCCAGGCCCGCACCGCCAGCCACAAGCCGATCACGATGACGAGGCTGAAGCTGACGATTTCCAGCACCTTCACCTGCTCGCCGATGGCGAAGCGCGAGGCGCCCAGCAGCACAGCCAGCACAACGACCAGCATGACGGCACTCAGCCCCTGCACCAGCGAGGAGGCGAAGGCGAGCGCGATGCCGCGCTTCAACCGGCTGTCATGGCCGACCAGATAGGCCGAGATCACCGCCTTGCCATGACCCGGCCCGGCGGCATGGAAAATGCCGTAGAGGAAGGAGACACCGATCAGCGTCAGCGCCGGCCACAGCGCCTCGCCCTGGCTCGTCGCCCGCACCAGCGCCGCCATCTCGCGGTGCAGTTGCGACTGCCAGCGGGCAATCTGCGCCAGGATGGCGGAGAACAGGCCAGGTTCGCCTGCCGGGGCCGATGGCCCCGCTAACGGCGATTGCGCCAGCGCTTCGGGAACAATGCAGACAAGCAACAGCAGACACAGCCCGCAAAAGGCGGCGATGCGCATGAAACTCAGCTCCCGGTGCAGCTTAACGTAGCAACGCGCGGAAAGAAGGCGCCGTAATAGAGCGGGCGGCTCATATCCTCCGTCATGTCGATCGCGCAGGCGGGCACGGCCTCGCCCGCCAGACGGAACGGGTCCCATTCATCGAGCAGCAGTTCGACATAATAGCTTTCGTCATAGAGCCCAACCGACAGCGCCGTCGCCCGCGGATCGATGGCCCGGGGCAGCAGCGCCCGGAAGGCGAAGACAACCCGGCCCTTCTCGATGCTCGCCTTGAAATTCCTGATCTTCTCGATCTTCAGCAGCGTTCCGTCCGCGCTGACATGGGTGAAGAAGCCGAACTCCGCCATCGGCAGCATGACCTGGCTTTCCAGGTCGGCATGTCCCTGCCTGGTGAAGCTCTTGCCGTCCTTGGCCGCGAAATCCTCGATCATCATGGAGCTGAAGAAATCGTCGAACACCCAGACGACATCGAGGGCGGTCAGCTTGCCGGCATCGAAGTGCAGCGTGGCGTGGGCATCAATCCAGACATGCGGATGGGACTGTGCGCCGCGCGGCGGCACCGCGAACAGCAGCACCAGCGCCAGGAGAATGACCGCCAGCCCCTGCCCCCGTCCGGTCATGGCGTCAGCCGATGGGCGGGAATTTGGGGTCCAGCCGGCAGCCGCAATAGGGGCAGTCGAAGGCCGCCAGCAGCGCCTGCCGCTCGGTCTCCGGCACCGCCGTCCCGGCGTCCCGCACCTGCGCCAGCACCTCCTCGACCAGCTGCTTGTGGCGCTGCTGCTCAGTGCAGGCCTGCAGGCGCAGCTGCTGCACCGGCACCGGCGCCTCCTCCACGCTGAAGGCATGCGCCCGCCCGAAAAGGAAACCGGGCACAAGCGCCGCAACGGCGGTCAGCATGCTGGTTTCGAGAAGGCGGCGACGGCTGAGCATGGAGTTTCCTCCTGAAAGGGGAACTACCGCTAAAATAGGCCGTCCCGGGCCGACATTCCAGTGGCCAAACCTGTCAGCTCTGCGGCATCAGGCAGCCGCGCAGGGAGGTGGCCAACCCGCGCATCACCTCGAAATAGGCGTCCGGGCCCGCCGGCAGGGCGGCGCCGATGGGGTCCAGCTCGCCGCGCTTTGCCTTGCTGCCCTCGATCACCACATCGACCAGTGCCGGCCGGAACTGCGGCTCGGAGAACACGCAGGCGGCACCGCTGTCGCTCAGCCGCTTGCGGATCTCCCGCAGGCGCTGGGCGCTCGGCTGGCGCTCCGGCGACAGGGTGATGGAGCCCACCGCCTTAAGCCCGTAATGCGCCTCGAAATACTGGTAGGCGTCATGGAACACGATGTAGGGCCGGTCCTTCACCGGCTCCAGCTGGGCCTTCAGCTCGGCGTCCAGTGCCTCGATCCGTGCGATGACTTTTTGCGCATTGTCGCGATAGGCCGCCGCATTGGCCGGGTCGATCTCGGCCAGAGCCTCGGCGGCAACGGTCACGATGGCCTCCGCATTGTGCGGGTCGAGCCAGAGATGGCCATCGATCCCGTCATGCGCGTGCTCATGCTTGTGGTCGTGAGAATGCTTCTTGTCGTGCTTGTGGTCATGCGAATGCTTGTGGTCGTGGCCATGTGCCGCCGCATGCGATTCCCACGCCCCGCCTTCCCGGCCTTCCAGCGTCTCGATGCCCCTGGCCTCGGCAAGCTCAATGATACGCGCCTGCTTGCCCAGCGTCTCCAGCGGTTGTTCCAAGAAGGTTTCCAGCGTCTCCCCGACCCAGAACACCAGCTGCGCTTCCGACAGGGCACGCGCGTCGGAGGGCTTCAGCGTGTAGCTGTGCGGGGATTCACCGCCCTTCAGCAGCAGGTAGGGCTCACCCACCCCCTGCATCACACCGGCGACCAGCGCATGCACCGGCTTCACGGTGACGAACACCTTCGGCGCCTGCGCCATCACTGGGCCGAGGCTAGCGAGCAGCAGCAGTCCCGCACCGGCCAGCAGATGAAAAGGACGTCGCAGAGCGTGACAAGCGGACATGGGAATGCTCCTAATGCACGAAACCGGCATAATGTGCCGCTATCGACTTGAAAACTTCGTGATGTTATAAAGTAACATTACCAAGTGACGCAACGGGAAAACCGGATGACGGAGCTGAAATCCATGATCGCGGGGTCGGGCACTGGGCCAGGCGGCGCAACGCCGGCCGCCTTCCCGTCGGAACGGCACGACCATGCGCATTGCGTCGATCAGGCGCTGAGTGCCGCCGAGGAAATCTGTGCCGAGCGCGGGGCACGGCTGACGCCGCTGCGACGCCAGGTGCTGGAACTGGTCTGGCGCAGCCATGAACCGATCGGCGCCTATGACGTGCTGGCGAAGCTGCAGCGCGAGGATACCGCCGGGGAGGATGGCCGCCCGGCGGCGCCGCCCACGGTCTATCGCGCGCTGGATTTCCTGCTGAAGCACCGGCTGGTTCATCGCATCGAATCGATGAATGCCTATGTCGGCTGCCCGCATCCGGACAGCGAGCATAGCGGCCAGTTCCTGATCTGCCGGACCTGCGGTAACGCGGCGGAGATCGACGACCCGGCGATCCGCCGCGCCATCGGGGAACATGCCCGCAAGATCGGCTTCACCATCGAGCACATCACCGTCGAGGTTGCCGGCCAGTGCCCGAAATGCAGTGCCCCGCATGCCGACTGACGTTGCCGCAACG
>NZ_JAKUSO010000043.1:0-1740 GCF_022449305.1 Oceanibaculum sp.
GGAACCCCCGCACAGACTTCACCGCCTTCTCCTCGACACAGCAGGCCCATGCAAAGCTGGCGCTGGATGCCTGGGCGGCCAATAACGGCATCGCCTTCGTGGAAGTGCCGGAAAGCGCCGGCGGACAGATCCGCTTCGCCCTGTTCGATTTCAACGCCGACGGCATCGATTTCAGCGGCTTCGCCTACTACCCCAGCTTCGTCACCATCCGCCAGAGCGGCATGCCGGAGCGTACCGAGAACAGCTACAACGGCCTCGGCGGCGACGTTTTCATGGATGTGGTCGGCTTCGGTGGCGACAGCAGCATGGCACCGGGCGAGCGCGGCTTTTCCCTGTTGCTGCACGAGATCGGCCATGCGCTGGGCTTCAACCACCCGTTCGAGGGCGACAACAAGATTGAGGATAGCGCAGCTGTCGGTACCCAGACCCTGCTATCCTATCTGCGGTCGCGCAGCGCCACGGAGATCGGACCGGCTGACCGGGAAGCCATGCAATATTATTACGGCACGGCACGCTACGCGACGGAATGGGATTCCACGACACTGACCCTGCGCCAGACCGGCACCAGCACCGGCGAGTGGATTCTGGGCACGGAATTAGGCGATGTGATCTACGGTCAGCATGGCGGCGATACGCTGATGGGCGGCCTCGGCAATGACGAGCTGCGCGGCGGCAAGGGCCGCGATTCCATCATGGGCGGGGACGGCAACGACACAATTTATTCCGGCCTCGGCTTCGACACGCTGACCGGCGGGGCCGGCGACGATGTGTTCATTGTACGCGGCTACGATTCGCGTTTTCCCAACGCCGACCTTGAGCCGACCATCACCGATTTCGGCAATGGCAATGACCGGATCGGCATCGAAGGGGTTACAGACGGTCAGATCGCCGGAATCCTCGCCACGCAGCAGAGCCTGTCCGGGCAGGTCGGCGTAACGATCAACGTGACGGGCACGAAAACGGCGACCATCAACGTGCTGGGCGTCTCAAGGCTGGACAGCAGCGACGTGTTTGCGGCGACAGACCTGATCGCCTGACAGCCTATTTGCGGGCGATGACGCCGTCGAGCAGAGGTCCGAGCGCGCCCAGCTTGCGGCGGCTGGCCTGCAGATCGACCGCGTTGCGGTCAGCCAGAATCCAGGGCAGCGGCCTGTTATCCAGCTTCACATCGGCGAACATCTCGGCCTGCGTCAGCCTTCCGTCGCCATTCAGATCGTAATTGGAAAACAGGGTCGGCAGCCCCGCCGAATCGACCAGCATCAGCCCCATGACGATGGAGCCCTGCTGGCGCGGCGGCAGGCTCTTGCCCTTGGTCAGCACCCATTGCTCGGTCAGCCGGCGGACACGCTGTATTTCGCCAAGCTCCAGCACGCCGTCGCGGTTGGCGTCGGCAAAGGCCCAGCCGGCATCGATGCAGCGCTGCGCCGGCTTGATCTCGCAGACCGACCGGTTGGTCTCGATCAGCCGGTCCAGCGCCGGCACGTCTGCCAGAACGGCGGCTGGCAGCAGCAGGGCAGCGGCGAAGGTGAAGCGCGAAAGAGTTTTCATGTCACACAGATAAGCCGAACTTCGCGGCAAGACGAAGGCAAAACGCCTCATATTCCCTCTCCCCTTGCGGGAGAGGGACGCGGAGGCTTAGTCGCGAAGCGAATTAGCCGCAGCTGGGTGAGGGGTAATGCCAAGGACAGTGCCGCGCCGGGCGCAGCCCAGACCAAAGGCGCCCACCAAAAAACCCCCCCG
>NZ_JAKUSO010000043.1:1750-32389 GCF_022449305.1 Oceanibaculum sp.
GTAATGCCAAGGACAGTGCCGCCCCCTCACCCGGTTCGCTATCGCTCACCACCCTCTCCCGCCAGGGGAGAGGGTTTCTGCACATCCCCCCGCCCCCCCTGCATACCGCCATGCGCGCCACGCCGCCGATGAGCGATTGCGCATGAAGCCCGCCCGCGCTGCAATAGCTGCAATAACAAGGGGGAGCTTCATGAGCACGACACGCATCGCCGATATCGGCTGGGCCATCCTGTGGGACGCGGAGGCAAAACGGCACGTCTACAGGCAGTGTATCGACATCGTCTTCACCGACGACCGCATCACCCATATCGGCCCTGGCTATACCGGCCCCGTGGACAAGACCATCGACGGTAAAGACCTCATGGTCATGCCGGGGCTGGTCGATATCCATTCCCACCTGCTGTCGGAGAATGTCGGGCGCGGCGTCACCGAGGAGATCGGCAACCCGGCGCTCTATATGAGCGGCGTCGCCGACCCGAAGCCTTTGTTCCTGCCCGGCCATTCGATGGACAGCGACACGCTGGCCGCCGAGGGGCTGCGCGCCGCCACCCGCATGGCGATCTCCGAGCTGCTGCTGAGCGCCACCACCACCGTAGTCGATCTCGCCATCCCCTATGAGGGCTGGCTGGACACACTGGCCGATACCGGCATCCGCGCTGTTGCCGCGCCGATGTACCGCTCCGCCGCCTGGGTCGCGCGCACCGGCCACACGGTCGAGTATGACTGGGACGAGAAGGCCGGCCGCAAGGCGATGGAGGCGGCCTTCCGCACCATGGACCTGGCCGTGCAGCATCCCAGCGGGCGGCTGTCCGCCATGGTCAGCCCGGCGCAGGTCGATACCTGCTCCGTCGAGCTGCTGCGCAACAGCAACGATATGGCAAAGGAGCGCAACTGGCCGATCACCCTGCATACCGGCCAGTGCGTGTGGGACCATCTGGAGATCACCCGCCGGCATGGCCTCACCCCGGTGCAGTGGCTGGGCGATATTGGCCTGCTGTCGGACCGGATGATCCTGGCGCATGCCATCTTCCTGGACCACCATTCCTGGATTCGCTGGCACACCCACCGCGACGTGCCGCTGCTGGCCGAGACCGGCACCCGCGTCGCGCATTGCCCGCTGGTGTTCAGCCGCTATGGCCAGATGATGGAAAGCTTCGGCCAGTATGTGAAGGCCGGCGTGTCGATGGCGATCGGCACCGACACCCAGCCGCACAACATGCTGGAGGAAATACGCCTCGCCGCCACGCTGGGCCGCATCGGCGGCCGCCATGTCGAGGACACCAACATCGGGGAGGTGTTCCACGCCGCCACCATCGGCGGGGCGGAGGCGCTGGGCCGGGACGATCTGGGCCGCATCGCCGTTGGCGCCAAGGCCGATATCGTGCTGGTCGATCTCACCCACCCCGCCATGCGGCCGGTGCGCGACCCGCTGCGCAGCCTGGTCTATTCCGCCGCCGACCGCGCGGTCCGGGAAGTCTATGTCGATGGCCGCCAGCTGGTGCGCGACGGCAAGGTGCTGACAGTGGACCGCGACGAGGCCGCCGACACGCTGCAGAAGGTGCAGGCCGACATGCTGCAGGCTGTCTCCAAGCGCGACCGGCTGCACCGCACGGCGGAACAGGTCTCCCCGCTGTCGCTGGCGCGGGGGTGATTCGCAAAACTGTCATTGCCGGGCTTGACCCGGCAATCCAGAGCCACGGTCTGAAACTGTGCAGGCATGGCGCCGCCCCTGGATGCCCGGATCAAGTCCGGGCATGACAAACGAAACCCAAACAACCAAACAAAATACTGGGAGGAAACAATGGAACGGATTGGCTTTATCGGGCTGGGGGCGATGGGCCGCCCGATGGCGCGCAACCTGCTGCGCGGAACCGGGGCGGAGATGATCGTCTATGACATGAACCCGGACGCGGTGGCAGCATTGGTCGCCGAGGGCGCGACAGCCGCCGGCAGCATCGCCGAGGTCGCGGCCAATGCCGACATCATCGTCACCATGCTGCCGGACTCGCCGGATGTGGAGGCGGTCGTGCTCGGCCCCGGCGGGCTGGCCGAGTCGGCAAGCGCGGAAATGCTGGTGATGGATATGAGCACCATCGACCCGTCCGTCACCGACCTGCTGTCGATGGCGCTGGGCGAACGCGGCCACGGCTTCGTCGATGCGCCGGTCGGGCGCACCGTGACCTTCGCCGAACAGGGCAAGTCACTGTTCATGGTCGGCGCCAGCTCCAACGATTTCGGCCGTGTGAAGCCGCTGCTGGAGGCGATGGGCAATACCATCCATCATTGCGGCGCGCCGGGGGCCGGCATCCGCACCAAGCTGGTGAACAACTACATCGCCATCGTGATGAACCAGGTGAATGCCGAGGCGATGGCGCTGATCCAGCATTTCGGCCTCGCCCTGCAGCCGACGCTGGACGTGGTGAACGGCACCACGGCGACCAACGGCCACCTCGTCACCAACTACCCGTCAAAGGTGCTGAAGGGCGATCTCGATCCCGGCTTCCGGGTGAAGCTGGCCGATAAGGACCTGAACCTGGCGCTGGACGCGGCACGGACCGCCGACATCCCGATGTTCCTCGGCCATGCGGCACGCGAATGCTATGGCCTTGCCCGGGCGTCGGGGCATGCGGAGACCGACTGGACCGTGCTGGTCGATCTCGCCTGCGCCCGCGCCGGGCTGAAGCCGCCGCGTCTGTAGGGGCCTTAACGGATCAGCTGTTCGATGAAGCCCTCGCCGAGACCGTTCTGGCGGTAGTAGGCGCGGAACTTCTCGATGCGGGTGAACACATCCTCATAGCCCGTCTGCTTGCCGTTCTCATCGACATAGAGCAGCGGGCCCATATTGTGGAACAGGGTGGTCATGTGCCCGACTTTGGGATCGACCACCAGCGTATGGGTCTCGCCCGCCGGCTCGAAGATGAAAGTGCCCTTAGTGGCGACCCAATCATGCTCCAGATAGCCCCAGGCGCCGTCCAGCGTGTAGCCGGTGACCATCGCCGGATGGCGGTGGCGGCTGACGATGCCGCCGGCTTTCGCCTTCAGGATGTTCACCCAGCTGCCCTGCACGACATTCAGCATCAGCGGACGGATCCAGACATTGTCGGACAGCTGCATCCACATGCGCTCGTCATCGCCGGAGGTGTCGATCACCAGTTCCGGCGCTGCATCCATCGGCAGCGGAATGCGCACGAAATTCTTGCCCGGCTTGCCCGGCGCAAGCTCCTCCGTCATCGGCACCACATTGCTGCTCATCTTGTAAATCCTCCCAAAGGGCTATTGGCCAGAGTGGCTATTGGCTTCAGGCGACAGCATACACATAAGAAAAGCCGGTTAAACACTGCGCGCGGCGCATGGGCACCACGCGGGAGATTCACAGGAGCGGGATTCTGCACTAGCATCCGCAGCGATGATGAGACGCCCTACCCTTTCCCTGGCACTCGCCACCCTGCTGACCCTCACGGCATTGCCGGCGGGCGCGACGCCGCTGGTCGATCAGCAGCACACCATGGCGCTTGGCTGGGACTATAAGGGGCAGACTGGCCCCGCCTTCTGGAGCAGCCTGTCGCCATCCTACTGGGCCTGCGGCAATGGCATCCGGCAATCGCCCATCGATGTGACAGCGGTCACCCTGGCCGACCTGCCGCCGCTGACGCTGAAATATCCCGGCGGCGCGCTGTCGGTGATGAATACCGGCCGCGTACTGAAGCTGCGCGGCGGGCCGCGTGACGTGCTGGATAGCGGCTGGAGCGCCTACAATCTGCGCCATATCGACATCCGCGTGCCGGCCGAGCACCGGCTGGACGGGCGGGAATTCGCCGCCGAGTTGCAGCTTGTGCATCAGCGCGCCGACGGCCATGTGGCGATCCTGTCGGTGCTGATGGATGAGGGGCGCCCGAACCGCGGCATCGACCGGGTGCTGGCCGCCCTGCCCAGCGGATCGGGGCTGGAGCGCACCCTGCCCGACCAGAGCTTTTCCGCCCACGAACTGCTGCCCGACGATCTCTCCTACGCCCGCTACACCGGGTCGCTGACCGTGCCGCCCTGCACCGAGCGGGTCGACTGGTTCGTGCTGCGGCGCCCGCTCACCCTGTCCGCCGAACAGGCGCGCCTGCTGCGCGAGGCGGTCGGCGGCACCGGCAATGCCCGCCCGCTGCAACCGCGCAATGGCCGGGAAATCCCCGCTACCCGCAACTGACGGATCAGCGGGGCGCCGGCGGCGGTTCCGCGCCGCCCCTATCGCCGAAGAACCGGAACAGGTCGCGCAGGAAGCCCGGTGCCAGCGCGGTCAGCGGATTCACCGTGATGCGCGGATTTTCCGACGGTCCGTCGAGGCGGAACTCGGTCGCCAGCAGCCCCTCATCCTTGCCGCCGACGATCAGCGGGCCCAGCAGCGGGATCGAGCCCAGCGCCTGGCTCAGCTGATAGGCCGGCACGATCAGCCCGGAGAGGTCGAGATTGCCCTTCCCGTCATCGATCACGCCGTCGACCGACAGGCCGATGGCCGCCCCCACAGCACGGGCATTGCGGATGCGCGTCACCTTCTCCTTGCGCTCGATATCGGCGGTCAGACGGGTGAAGGCGATGCCCTCCCCGGCCAGCGCCGACTGGATATCCTTGGACGCGGTGACGCGCAGTACCTCGGCCAGCGCCTCGGCCCGCACGATGCGGAAATCTGCGATATCCAGTGCCGCTTGCATCGGTTTGCGGAAATCGTCGAAATCGCCGCGGCCATCGGCGCGCAGCCGACCGCCCACCATGCGGTCGAACAGGCCGAAACTGCGCAGCGCAGCGCCGGCATCGTCCGACACCAGGATGAATTCGTGCCCGCCGCCGGTGGCCGGCGTGGCCACGAGGTCGAAGCGCCCCGCCTCCGCCAGCCGCCCGGCCAGCTTCACATCACGCCAGGTCGTGCCATCATGCACCAGATTGGCCTCGACCCCGTCGAGCAGCCGGTCATCCTCCAGCAACACACGCTGGAACCGGCCATTCACCTGCAAGGGCGGGAAGCTGGGCGGCGTATCGTCCGCCGTGTCCTCATTCTCGTCCTCTTCCAGGACCGGGCGCAGATCGAGGTTGCGCCCCGACATATCGATCAGCAACAGCCCGTCAGACTGCCGGACGACGCTGCCCGCGATATCGGTCTCTCCCAGCTTCAGCTCGGTGAAATCGACGCGGCGCAGATGCTCGAAATCCGGCATGAACACCGCCTGCCCGGCCGCCGCCAGATCGGAAGCCGCAATCTGGAACCGCTCGAAGCGGGGATCGCCACTCTTCGGGATCACGATATCCAGCCGCGCCGTGCCGGCGGTCTGCGGCGGCTTGCTCCAGCCCACCTCCGGCAGCGACAGGGTGGCATCGAGCAGATCGTGGGTCGCCGATATGCGATCCGTACCGTCGCTGGCCTGCCGGTAGTCGATTTCGGTCGGGACCGGGCCGGTGACATAGGGTTGCAGGAAATCGAACCCAAGCCGCTTGCGCGCCACATCGTCCAGCGCACCGGACGCCGTGATGCGCCGCCGAACCGGGACGTTGGTGCGGAATTCCTCGCGCCAGGTCAGCGGGATCGGCACATCCGAGAAGCGGCCCGTCCCCTTGATGGTCATGCCGCGCCCGTCCAGCGTCAGCGCCAGCTCGCCATCCTTGAAATCCTGGTCCAGCAGGATTTTCTTCAGCGCGACGTCGCGCATGTTGGCCGCCGCCGCCAGCTTCACCCGGTCGAGACCCAGATCATTCACCAGCGGGAACTGGAACACCAGCCGCGCCGCCGCCAGCCCGTCCACATTGGCCGGCGGAATGCCCAGCGCGGTCGCATAATCCAGCGGCTTGTGGTCAATCACCCGCATCACGTCGCGCAACGGGCCACGCACCACCACCTCGATATCGGCCAGTTCCTCGTGGCCATCGAGGCCGGTCATGTCGATGGTCGCTGGACCGGCCGCCAGATCGTAGAGCCGGCCGCTCTCCACCTCGATTTTGAACCGTCCGGGCGAGAATTCCGCGCGCCCCGCCGTCTCCAGCACCGGCGGCAAGGGGCGCATGTAATGGGTGGTCACGCCGGCAAAGGCGATCTCGCCGTCGAAATCCTCAACCTCGATAGCGCCGGGATCGTCCCGTGCCATCTTACCGCGCAGCGAGATGCGCGCCCGCGACACGCCGCCGCCTTCCAGATTCTTCGTCACCCAGTCGCGCGGATTGCGCCCCACCTCGCGCGGCCAGTATCCGGCCAGATCGTCGGTGGCGACATTCTCCGCCACCGCCTCGGCCACCAGCCCGTAGCTGCCGGTATCGCCGACATCGATCAGTGTGCCGGTCAGGCTGAGGCGCGGCCCGGCCTTGGCCGCCGTCCCCAGATCGATAACCAGGCTGGGCAGCATCAGCATCTTGCTGTCGCGGCGGTAGGTCAGGCTGGCCTCGATGGCGCGCACCGGCAGCGGCAAATCGTACAGCGTCGGCAGCTCGATCTGGCCGCTCTCTCCGCGCACCTGCACTTCGATGCTGCGCGCGATGGTCAGCGCCTCAGCCTCGACCTCCAGGCTGCCGGACAGCGGCAGGCCGATGGCGCTCAGCGCCGCCAGCTCCGGCACCTTGCGGGCCAGCACATCCGGCTCCAGCCCGCTGAACTCTACCGACAGGCGCGAGGTGCGGTCGGTCAGCCGGTGGCTGCCGTCAAAGCTGAGGATCAGCGGCATGGTGCCGACATCGAATTCCAGCCGCCCGCGGCTGCGCAGCCCGCGTTCGCCGCGCCGCAGCAATATGTCGGCGCTGGGTACCGACCAGCGCGTGCCCAGCGCCAGATCGATGATGGTCAGGCTGGCGCGCCGCACGCGCACAACCTCCAGATAGCCGGTGATGCTGCCGGGATCGGGCGCGCGGTTCAGCTCGTCCAGGATGGCGGAGAGCGCATCGCCACCCGCCGCCGGCTGTGCAGGTTCCGCCCCTTCCGGCGGCCCAAGCCTGAGGCTGCCGTCGCGCAGCCGCACGACCGAGAAGGAGGGTTCGACCGCTTCGATCTCCACCGGCGCCAGCAGGCCGCGCAGCAAGCCGCGCAGGCTGAAGCGGATCTGGATCGCCGGTACTGTCGCGGTCGGCCCGCCCGCATCGCCGGCGATACGGGCATCCGTCGCCTCCAGCTTCAGGGATTTTTCTTCCGCCTCCCAGACGATCTGCGTGCGCTCCAGTGCCACATCGTAGCCCGGCAGGGCCTGTTCGAGGGCGGCTTCGGTATAGGTGCGCAGGAAATCCAGCGGGATCGGCCCGGCGGTCAGGCGCCAGAAGGCCAGCATCAGCAGAACGCTGAGCGCCGCGACCGAGCCGGCCATCACCTCAAGGGCGATGACGGCGCTTCGCCGCAAGGTCGGGCGCCGAATCACTGTGTTTCATTCCTCCCGCTGCGGGATTTAGGCTTGCGCGACCGCCGAACGACCGTCATGCAGAGGCTTGACGCCGGCATCGCGACCACCCCCAGCATAGCGTTATGACCAATTTGACCCTTCTACTTCAATCAAAACAACAGCCACGCCCGGCAAACCCGCAGGCCGCCTCCATCGGCATGGAGCGCTGGATCGAGACCGCCGACCGCACCGACGATCCGGACCTGGCCGGCTTCGCCCGGCAGATCGCTGAAGCGCCCGATGCCCGCGCCCTGCTGGAGGCGCTGTTCGGCAACTCGCCCTTCCTGACAGACTGCCTGCTGAAGGATATCGGCTTCGCCCGGCTGCTGCTCCAGGACGGTGTGGACCAGGGTTTCGCCAATGCCCTCGCCCAATGTGATCTAGCCGGCGAAAGCGACGATATGAAGGCGCTGATGAAGGGGCTGCGCCGCGCCAAGCGCCAGGCGGCCCTGTCCATCGCGCTTGCCGACATCACCGGGCAATGGACGCTGGAGCAGGTAACGCAGGCGCTGAGTGCGCTGGCCGAACGCAGCCTTCAGGTCGGCGCCGACTTCCTGCTGCGGATGCTGGCGAAGCAGGGCAAGCTGCCGCTCGCCAACCCGGACAATCCCAGCGAGGGTAGTGGCCTCGTCATCCTGGGCATGGGCAAGCTGGGCGCGCGGGAACTGAACTATTCCAGCGATATCGATCTGATCGTCTTCTATGACGACGAGCTCCCGCTCTATGCGGAGATCGAGAGCCTGCGCCAGCCGATGGTACGCCTGACCCAGGATCTGGTGAAGATCATCGAGGAACGCACGGTGGACGGCTATGTCTTCCGCACCGATCTGCGCCTGCGCCCCGATCCCGGCGCCACGCCGGTCGCGGTGTCGGGGGCGGCGGCGGAATCCTACTACACCAGCGTCGGCCAGAACTGGGAACGCGCCGCCATGATCAAGGCGCGGCCGGTTGCCGGCGATATCGAGGCCGGCCAGCGCTTCCTGTCGCACATCGCGCCCTATATCTGGCGCAAGCATCTGGATTTCGCGGCGATCCAGGACATCCATTCGATCAAGCGCCAGATCGCCGCGCACAAGGGCGGGCGGACCATTGCGGTACTGGGCCACAACATCAAGCTGGGCCGTGGCGGCATCCGCGAGATCGAATTCTTTGCGCAGACCCAGCAGCTGATCTGGGGCGGGCGCAACGCCGACCTGCGCATTTCCGACACCTGCAGCGCGCTGGACGCGCTGGTCCGCGCCGGACGCATCACCGAGGCGGTGGCCGAGGAGATGAAGACGGCCTACCGCTTCCTGCGCCAGGTCGAGCACCGGCTACAGATGATCGAGGATGCCCAGACCCAGACCCTGCCGAAGGACGATGCCGGTATCGAGCGGCTGGCCGCCTTCCTGGCCTATCCCGATGGCGAGGCCTTCCGGCGCGACCTGCTGCACCATCTGCAGACCGTCGAGACCCATTACAGCGAGCTGTTCGAGGAATCGCCCAGCCTGACCGTGGCCGGCGAGCAGGCGCGCGGCAACCTGGTCTTCACCGGCGGCGAGAGCGACCCGGACACGCTGGAGACGCTGGCGGAGATGGGCTACGACAATCCCGAGCGCGTCGCCAGCCTGGTGCGCGGCTGGCACCATGGCCGCTACCGCGCGACGCGCAGCGAGCGTGCCCGGCAGATATTGACCGAGCTGATGCCGCTGCTGCTGGAAACGCTGTCGCGCTCTGCCTCGCCCGATACCGCCTTCCTGCGCTTCGACCAGTTCCTGTCCCGGCTGCCGGCCGGTGTGCAGCTGTTCTCCATGTTCCAGGCCAATCCGAGGCTGCTGGAAGCGGTGGCGCAGGTGATGGGCGGCGCGCCCTTCCTGGCGGAGCAGCTGAGCCGCCGGCCCGGCCTGCTGGAAAGCCTGCTGACCGAGCCGGACGTCGCGGCCCTGCAATCCGCCGAGGCGCTGCAGCGCGATCTAGACCAGGCGCTGGGGCTGGCCGGCGACTATCAGGATGTGCTGGACATCGTGCGGCGCTGGAACAATGACCGGCGCTTCCTGATCGGGCTGCATATCCTGTCGGGCAAGCTGGATGCGGATGCCGCCGGGCCGCTGCTCAGCCGGGTGGCGGAAACCGCGATCCGCGCGCTGCTGCCGCATGTCGAGGCGGATTTCGCGCGCCAGCACGGCATGCCACCGGGCCCCGAGGGCGACACCGGCGGCATCGCGGTGGTGGCACTGGGCAAGCTGGGCGGCGGCGAGATGACCATCGGCTCCGATCTCGACCTCGTCTTCCTGTATGATGCGCCGATCGACGCCCAGTCCGACGGGCCGCGCCCCCTGCCCGCCGTGCAGTATTACGCCCGGCTCGGCCAGCGGCTGATCTCGGCACTGACCGCGCAGACCGGCGAGGGCGATGTCTATCCGGTGGATATGCGGCTGCGCCCCTCGGGCAAGACCGGCCCCATCGCCTCCAGCCTGGAAAGCTTCGCGAAATACTATGCCGAAAGCGCCTGGACCTGGGAGTTCATGGCCCTGACCCGTGCCCGGCCTGTCGCCGGGCCGGAGGCACTGCTTGACGCGGCATCGGCGGTGATCCGCCGCATCCTGACACAACCACGTGATCCCGCCACCCTGCTGGCCGATGTCGCCGATATGCGCCACCGGGTCGAGAAGGAAAAGCCCGGCACCATCCTGTGGGATGTGAAGATGGGCCGTGGCGGGCTGGTCGATGTGGAGTTCGCTGTCCAGTATCTGCAGCTGCGCCACGCCGCGGAACGGCCTGATGTGCTGGACCAGAACACCACCGCCGCCTATGAGAAGCTGGTCGGAGCAGGCTGCCTGCCGGCGGAAACGGGCGCCACGCTGATCGCCGCAACCCGGCTGTGGCGGCGCCTGCAGGGGCTGCTGCGCATTGCCGTCGGCGATGCCGCCTTCGATGAGGAGGCTGCGACGCGCGACCAGAAGGACGCGCTGCTGCGGGCCGGCGGCGCGGTTGACTTCGACGGGCTTAAGCAGAATATCCTCGCCACTGCCGAACAGGCGCTGGCGTGCTATCGCGCGCTGATCGACGATCCCGCAGCCGCGCTGCCGAAACCATCCCAGCAGGAGAAGACGAAATGACCGTGAATGTTGGCGACAAGGCCCCCGATTTCTCGATGCCGACCGATGGCGGCGGCTCGGTTTCGCTGTCCGGCCTGAAGGGCAAGAAGGTTGTGCTGTATTTCTATCCGAAGGACGATACGCCCGGCTGCACCAAGGAGGCCTGCGCCTTCCGCGATGCCCTGCCCGACTTCTCCGGCGTCGATGCGGTGGTGATCGGCGTCTCGCGCGATCCGGTGAAGAGCCACGACAAGTTCAAGGCCAAGTACGAGCTGAACTTCCCCATCGCCTCCGACGAGGATGGCAAGGCCTCGGAAGCCTACGACACCTGGGTCGAGAAGAGCATGTACGGCAAGAAGTACATGGGCATGGAGCGCGCCACCTTCGTCATCGATGGCCAGGGCGTCGTGCGCAATGTCTGGCGCAAGGTGAAGGTCGATGGCCATGCCGCCGAGGTGCTGAAGGCGGTGCAGGCGATCTAGGGCTTGCAGGTAAAGACTGCATGTCCTATCTCCCCTCTCGGACCGTCACCCTCGGCCTTGTGCCGAGGGTCCAGGGTTCCGCTTGTCGAGGCCAAGACAGGCTGAACCCTGGATTCCCGGGACAAGCCCGGGAATGACAACCGAATAAATATGCGCCGGGACGACCCGGCGCCTTTTTCATCCTGTTGAAGGGGACGGCCCCTTCCCGACCCGATGGCGCGTTGCATCGCGCGGGAGGTTGCCATGGCATGGGTCGCCCTGTTCTTCGCCGGACTGTTCGAGATCGGCTGGGCCGTCGGCCTGAAATACACCGAGGGCTTCAGCCGGCTCTGGCCGTCGCTTGGCACCATCGCCGCGATGGCGGCCAGCTTCTTCCTGCTGGCCTTCGCGCTGAAGACACTGCCGCTGGGCACCGCCTATGCAATCTGGACCGGCATCGGCACGGTAGGCACGGTCGTGCTGGGCATCTTTCTGTTCAACGAAGCCGTCGATGTCATCCGCATCGGCTGCATCGCCATGATCGTCGCCGGCATCGTCGGGCTGAAGCTCATCACCCCTGCCTGACCCGATGGACGTCCTGCCCTTCGCCAGCCTGACCGAGGCCGCTGTCGCCGTGCTGGAAACTGCCGATCCGGCGGCGAAGGCTCGGCTCGGCCGACAGGTTGCCGAAGCCTGGCGCGGCGGCGTACTGACATCACTTGGGGATACTGTTCCGCCCGACCGGCCGGCCCGGCCGGACAAGCCCGACCTGCTGCCGCCCAACCGGGTGAAGAAGCGCAAGATCACCGCCGCCCCCGCCGGACGCGCGGCGCTGCTGCACGCGCTGGCGCATATCGAGCTGAACGCCATCGACCTCGCCTGGGACATCGCCGCGCGCTTCGCCGGTGAAGACCTGCCGCGTGCTTTCTTCGACGACTGGGTGCAGGTGGCCGATGACGAGGCGCGGCACTTCCTGATGCTGTGCGACCGGCTGGCGGCGCTGGACAGCTTCTATGGCGCCCTGCCCGCCCATGACGGGCTGTGGGAAGCCAGCCAGAACACCGCGCACGACCTGCTGGCGCGCCTCGCCGTAGTGCCGCTGGTGCTGGAGGCGCGCGGGCTGGATGTGACGCCGGCCATGGTGGAGAAGCTGCGCGCCGCCGGCGACGCGGCCAGCGCCGACGCCCTGCAGATCATCCATGATGACGAGATCACCCACGTCGCCGCCGGCCGGCGCTGGTTCGAATGGGCGGCGGAACGACGGGGGCTGGAGCCGGTCTCCACCTATCACCAGCTGGTACGCGCGCATTTCCGGGGCCTGCTGAAGCCGCCCTTCAACAAACCCTCGCGCGATCTGGCCGAGTTCAAGGCGGTCTATTACGAGCCGCTGGCCATACCTTTAGAGACGCTTCCTCAGTAAGGCAGCCCGCCGCCCAGCAACAGCGACACGGCAATGGCGGCGGCGACCGGCAGCAGCGCCACCAGACCGTGCATGACAGGCACCAGCAGCTTCGCCACCCCGCCCGACCCGAAGCGCAGCCGTGCCGCCAGCGGATCGCCGAAGAAGCACAGCACCAGCAGCGCCAATGCGATGGGATTGGCATTGCCGAACAGGAATGCCAGCGCGGCCAGCGCCATCAGCACCACGCCGCCGAACAGGGCCGCCGCACCGAACGGGCTTGAAACGGCGAGACAGGCCAGCATGAATTTACCGGCAATCGCGGCGGCCATGCCGCCCGCCATCTGGCCGTAGGAAGCACTGCCGGTCAGCGTGACGACCAGCGCCAGCCCGAAGCCCGCCGCCAGCAGCTTGGCGGCGGCGATGGCGCCATCCTCAGCCACCAGCGAGAGGCGGAACAGCGCGATGCCGCCCAGCGCCCAGCAGCCCGCCAGCGCGATGCCGGTACTCACCGGCATGCGCATCAGCGGAGACCAGGCGAGCCAGACCAGCACACCGGCGAGGCCGAGGACCGCCACCGTCAGCGCGGTGGTGCGTTTCACCGGCCGTGTATCCAGCAGGAAGCCAAGCACGGCGGCGGCCAGCCCGACATGCGCCAGCTTTGGCAGGGCCGCCGGCGGCAGGAAGGGCGGCAGGCCGAAGGTCAGCGCGTAGCTGACCAGCCAGCCGACCGGAATGCCGACGCCGGCCAGCAATGCACCGCGGCCCGGCCCGCCGGCCAGCCGCATGACCAGCCCGACCAGCAGGGATGTGACGAAGGGGAAAAGGGCGCTCTGGCCGAACGGCCCGGCGACGAGGCTGTTGATCATGGACATCATGGCTGCAGAATCCGCGGCGCCTAGCGCGCCGTCAATTGCCGGGCGATCTCGGCCAGGCGCGGGCCGGCCTCGTTCTTCAGATAGTCGGGCGACAGGATGAAGGACGGCCCGCCGCAATTCAGCGCGAACACCGCAGAGCGGTCCGCCGACAGCAGCGGCACGCCAACGGCGTGCACATCCGATTGCCAGTCACCCAGCGAGAGGCAGAAGCCGTAGCGGTCCATTTCCTCCATCGCCTTCTCGATGCCGGCCTTCACCGCCGGATAACGGTCCGGGAACCGCTCGCGCATCGACTCCATCAGATAGTCCCGCTCGGCCTCCGGCAGCACGCTCAGCAGCGAGCGCCCCATCGCCGTGGTGGCGATCGGCACGCGCGAGCCGACATCGAGGCGCAGCGTCACCGTGCCCGGCCCCTTGCAGCATTCGACATAGACCATCGACAGCCGGTCGCGGGTGCCCAGCGCCACCGAGGCATTGGCATCGTTGGCGAGGTCCTGCATCAGCGGGCGGGCGCGCTCGCGGATATCCAGCCCGGACAGCATCGCATAGCCCAGCGCCAGCACGCCGGAGCCCAGCTGATAGACGCCCAGCCGTTCGGAATAGGTCAGGTAGCCCAGCCGTGTCAGCGTATAGGTCAGGCGGGAGATGGTCGGCTTCGGCAGGCGGGTCCGCTCAGCGATTTCCTGGTTGCCCAGCCCTACATCGCCGGGCCGGAAGCAGCGCAGCACATCCAGCCCGCGCGCCAGCGCGGTGACGAACTGCCTGTCCTTCGCTTCCTCCTCCAGAAGATCATCCTCGTAGAGCGGCACATCCTTTCCGCCGGCTTCCGCAGATTTCAACATCATGTGCCCCGTGCAACCCCGTCCGTTCTTCGCCACGCATTGTTGCAGCGCAGCATTCTCTTTACTATCGCATCAGTATAACGGAATTTCATTTTGCCACGCGGAATAATCCGCCCGCGCAACAGAGAACATCCCGGACAGAATCGGAATGGCAACAGAGAGCAAGCCTGTACCGCCCGCGCGCCCTGCCCCCTCGCGCCCAGCCCCGGTGCGCCCAACCATGGGACTTGCCCTGCTGGTCGTGGTGCTGGCGACGCTGGCGGAACGGGCCTTTGGCCTGCATGACGCGCAATATGTGGCGGCGGCGGCCTATCTCGCCTTCGTTCTGGGCTGCCTGCCCCGGCTGGGGCGGCGCGAGGCAATCCTGCTGTCGGTCGCCGCGCTGCTGACCGCGCTGGCCGTCCTCTGGCGGGACGATCCGATAACACCCCTGCTGCGGGGGCTGGATACCGCCACCTACATGGCGACCTTCCTGCTGACACTGGGCATGCTGCGCACAGCGGCGGCGACCTCCCCCGCCGTTCTGGAATGCGGCATCTACCTCACCCAGCAGCCGCCGGGCCGTCGCTATGTCGCCTTGCATACCGGCGGGCACCTGCTGGGCCTGCTGCTGAATTTCGGCGTGCTGAACCTGCTGGGCCCGATGATCCGCCGCGGCGTGGAAAGCGGCGATCCCTCGCTGGCGGAAATCCGCGAGCAGCGCCAGATCTCCGCCGTGCTGCGCGGCTTCCCCACCATCCTGCTGTGGTCGCCGGCCACCATCACCCAGGCGCTGATGGTCAGCCTGCTGCCGGGCGTCGATCTTGCCCAGTTGCTGATGCTGGGGCTTGCCCTCACCTTCATTCTGCTGGGCGTCGGCTGGCTGGAGGACCGTGTGCGCTGGCACAGCTTCCAGCGTGCCCGCGCCCATATCAAGCGCCCGCCCCCGCCGCCCGCCCCCTGGCGGGCCTTCGGCGGCATGATGCTGATCTGCGCCGCGCTGGCGGGCTCGGTGGTGCTGGTGAAGCTGGCACTCGACATCCCCATCGTGCCGGCCCTCATCACCGCCATCCCCTGCGTCGTCATTGGCTGGATGGCCCTGCAGAATGCCGGGCTGGGCCTGCGCGATGCGGCTGCAACGACCGGGCAGCGCCTGCGCCAGATCGTGACCGTGTCCTTCCCCAACGCCTCGCCGGAGACGCTGACGCTCAGCTCCTCCGCCTTTATCGGTGTGCTGGTGGCGGCCCTGCTGCCACCGGAGCTGGTGGCCGCCGCGATCCGCCCCCTTGAGGATCAGCCAATCCTGCTGCTGGCCATCATCATCGCCATCGTGCCGCTGGCCTCGCAGCTTGCCTTCAACCCGATCATCTCGGTCGTGGTGCTGGGCGGCGCGCTGATCCGAGTGCCCGGCCTGCCGGTCGAGCCGACCATCCTGGCGCTGTCGCTGGCCTGCGGCTGGATGCTGGCGCTGCCCGGCTCCCCCTTCTCCATCCCCTGCCTGATCCTGGGCCGGCTGCTGAACCGGCCCGGCACCCAGATATCCTGGCGCTGGAACGGCATCTATACGCTGATGGCCTATGTCACGGTGCTGCTGTTCATCGCCTGCGCAAGGCTGATCTGATTTCGACAATTTCGCATTGCAGAACTGCCTTTCGCTTTTCTATAGTCGGGGAACCGCCAAAAAAAGCATTTGGGAGTGACGCCGTGGCCCTCGACCAGGAAACCTTCGACCAGCTCGTCCAGACCGTCCGCCGCTTCATCCGCGAGCGGCTTGTGCCGCTGGAGCGGCAGGTTGACGAAACCGACAGGATTCCCGACGACATCGTCGAGGAGATGAAGGAGCTGGGCCTGTTCGGCCTGTCGATCCCGCAGGAATATGGCGGCATCGGCCTGAATGTGACCGAGGAAGTGAAGCTGGCCTTCGAGCTGGGCTACACCTCACCCGCCTTCCGCTCGATCATCGGCACCAACAACGGCATCGGCTCGCAGGGCATCGTCAATGACGGCACGCCGGAGCAGAAGGCGAAATACCTGCCGAAGCTGGCCAGCGGCGAGATCATCGGCAGCTTCTGCCTGACCGAGCCGGATGTCGGCTCCGACGCCGCCTCGCTGCGCACCTCGGCCCGGCGCGACGGCAACGAATATGTGATCAACGGCACCAAGCGCTACATCACCAACGCGCCGCATGCCGGCGTCTTCACCGTGATGGCCCGCACCGACCCGGACAACAAGGGGGCCGGCGGCATCTCCGCCTTCGTCGTGGAGAACGGCCTGCCCGGCCTGAAGTTCGGTAAGGCCGACAAGAAGATGGGCCAGAAGGGCGCGCATGTCTGCGACGTCATCTTCGAGGATGTGCGCGTGCCCGCCGATTCGATCATTGGCGGCAAGGAAGGCATGGGCTTCAAGACCGCGATGAAGGTGCTGGACCGTGGCCGCATCAATATCGCCGCCGCCTGCGTCGGCGTCGCCCAGCGGCTGATTGAGGAGAGCGTGCGCTACGCCACGGAACGCAAGCAGTTCGGCCAGGCCATCGCCAATTATCAGCTGATCCAGGCGATGCTGGCGGATTCGCAGACCGAATGCTACGCCGCCAAGATGATGGTCTTGGACGCCGCCGAGAAGCGCGACCGGGGCGAGAACACCATCCAGGAAGCGGCCTGCGCGAAATACTACGCCTCCGAGATGGTCGGCCGCGTCGCCGACCGCGCCGTGCAGATCCATGGCGGTGCCGGCTATCTGGCGGAATATAATGTGGAACGCTTCTACCGCGACGTCCGCCTGTTCCGCATCTATGAGGGCACCTCGCAGATCCAGCAGCTCATCATCGCGCGCGAAATGCTGAAGCGGTTCGCCGGCTGAGCCGGCGATGGAGGCCGCCACCATGCGCTACACGACGCCGGCGCTGGATATCTACGACAATGTCTGGGACTCGATCCGCCACTGGGTCGAGACCGCCCCCGACCTGCCCGCCATCGATCAGGAGGGCACGGTCTGGAGCTATGGCAGGCTGGGCGAGGCCGTCCGGACGCTGACCGATTTCCTGACCGCGCATGACGTCGCTGCCGGCGACCGCGTGCTGTTCGTCATGGAAAACAGTGCCGGTGCCATTGCCGGCATGCTGGCGGCGATGCGGCTGGGTGCCTGGGCGATCCCGCTGAACGCCCGGCTGTCGGTGCGCGAGATCGACGAGATCCGCAAGCATGCCGGGCCCAGCGTCACGCTCTACACCACCGCCGTCTCCAAGGAAGCGCAGGCCCATGCCGAACGCCACGGCGCACGCGAAGCCCCCAGCCTGAAGGAAGCCGGACTGCTCTACGCACCGGCTGAGGGCACCGTGCACCGCATGCCCAGCTTCGGTCCGCCGCGCGACCGGGTGGCGGCGCTGATCTATACCTCCGGCACCACCGGCAACCCCAAGGGCGTCATGCTGACGCACGGCAATCTGCTGTTCATCGCCGGGCGCAGCAGCCATGCCCGGCTGACCACGCCGGCCGACAAGGTCTATGCCGTGCTGCCGATCAGCCATGTGTTCGGGCTGGCCTCGGTGTTCCTCGGCAACATGTATCGCGGCGCCCAGCTGAAGCTGGTCTCGCGCTTCGTCCCGGCGGAGGCCGCGCGGTCACTGGCCGAGGACGGCATCACCACCTTCCACGGCGTGCCGGCCATGTTCAGCCACCTGATCGGGCTGGCGGCCAGCAGCGGCCAGCCGGTGAAGGCGCCGAAGCTGCGCTACATGTCGGTCGGCGGCGCGCCGCTGGACCTGGCGCTGAAGCAGCGGGTGGAGGCGATGTTCGGCCTGCCGCTGAACAACGGCTATGGGCTGACCGAAAGCTCCCCCACCGTCTGCATGACGATGATCGGCAAGGAACGCGACGATGATTCCGTCGGTACGCTGCTGGACGGGGTGGAGGTTCGCATGGTCGATCCGGCCAGCGGCAAGGATGTGCCTGTCGGTGGCGTAGGCGAGATGTGGGTGAAGGGCGGCCTGGTGATGAAGGGCTATTTCCGCGACCCCGCGCGCACCGCCGAGGTGCTGACTCCGGACCACTGGCTGAAGACCGGCGACCTCGCCCGGATGGAAGCAGATGGCAGCCTCTATATCGTCGGCCGGCTGAAGGAACTCATCATCCGCTCCGGCTTCAACGTCTATCCCTCGGAGGTGGAGGGCGTCATCGTCAGCCATCCCGACGTATCGATGGCGGTGGTGGTCGGCCGCAGCCGCGACGGCAATGAGGAGGTGGTCGCCTTCGTGCAGCCGATCCCCGGCCGCAGCGTGACGGCGGAGGCGCTGGATGAATTCGTGTCCGAGCGGCTGGCGCCCTACAAGCACCCCTCTCAGTACCTCATCCGTGACACGCTGCCGGCAACACCGACCGGCAAGATCTTGCGCCACCAGCTGCAGCAGGAAGCGGTCGGGCTGTAGCCTCAGTAATGGTACCGGCAGGCCAGCACCTCGATGCGCTGGTCGCTGCCGCTGCCCGCGATGCGGTAGATCAGCCGGTGTTCCTGGGTGATCCGGCGTGACCACCAGCCCTGCAAATTGCCGCGCAGCGGTTCCGGCTTACCGATACCGGAAAAGGGCGTCTGCCGGATGTCGGCAAGCAGGGCCTTTATGCGGGCTTCCTGCCCGCCGCCCTGTGTTTGCCAGTAGTGGAAATCCTCAAGCGCGCCGGGCGTCCAGACGATCTTCACGCGGCATTATCGCCAGCCAGCGGATCGAACTCGACCAGCCTCCCCGCCGCCGCGTCCTCCAGCGCCTCCTGCAACCGCTCCGCATTGCGAGGGGTGGACAGCAGATGCAGCGTTTCCTGCATGGACTGGAATTCGGCGAAATCGACGAGCACGACCGGCTTTGCCTTCTGCCGGGTAACGATGACATGCGCGCCCGACGCGGACACGCTGTCCATCACCGATGCCAGGTTCTCCCGCAGCGTCGAGTAGGTGATGACGTCAAGGGGTGTGTTCTCGCTCATCGCTACCTCCACACCTTATATGTACCAAAATACGTACAACTTCAAGCTGAGGCCAGTTTCCGCCTCCCGGTTTCCAGCAGCAGCGAGGCAGCGACCAGTGCCAGCGCGATGCCGGTCAGCTCGATCTGGCTCAGATGGAAATCCTCGAAGCCGGGGAAGATCAGCAGGATGCCGCCGACGAACAGCAGCGCCCGGTTGACCAGGCTGGCCCAGCCATCGCCGAAGCTGCCGAAGAAGGCGAGATAGCCCTGCGTCGCCGAGGCAATTAGCCATACGCCGGGGAAGGCGGTCGCCAGCACCAGCAGCACCTCGGGCGTCGTACCCTGGCCGATCAGCGCCGGGTTCAGCACGAAGAAGAAGGGCACGAAATAGATGATGCTGCCCAGCCGCATCGCCGCCAGGCCGGCCTTGATCGGCCCGGTGCCGGCAATGGTGGCCGCCGCGAAGGCGCCCAGTGCCACCGGCGGCGTGATGAAGGACACCATGCCCCAGTACATGATGAACAGATGCACCGCCAGCGGGTTCATGCCGGCCTGGGTCAGCGCCGGGGCCAGCACGATGGCCAGGAAGATGTAGCAGGCGGTGACCGTCATCCCCATGCCGAAGATGAAGCTGGTGATGGCACCCATGATCAGCAGCACGATGGTGGCATCGCCGGCGATGAACAGCAGGTCGTTCACCAGCGTGCCGGCAAGGCCGGTGGCCGAGAAGGCGCCGACGATCAGGCCGACACCCAGCAGCACCGACACCAGCTCAGCCAGCGAGCGGCCGATGGCCTGGATCAGGCTCACGAACCCGTCGAGCGACAGCCGGGTACGCGGGAAAATCTGGTTGATGATCAGCAGCAGGCCGGTGGCGTAGAACGGCGCCAACGTCTCCTGCCGGAACACCACCATCACGAAGATCAGCACCGCGAACACGAAGAGATACTGCCAGCCTTCGCGGAAGGTCTCGCGCAGGCTCGGCACCTCGGCACGCTCCAGCCCCTTCAGGCCGCGCCGTGCGGCATAGGAGTCGAGCTGCACGAACAGGCCGAAATAATACAGCATCGACGGCAGCGCCGCGGCCAGCGCGATGTCGATATAGGGAATGCCGAGGAAGGAGGCCATGACGAAGGCGGTCGTGCCCATCACCGGCGGCATCAGCACGCCGCCCGTCGAGGCGCAGGCCTCCGTACCGGCGGCGTAGGAGCGGGAGAAGCCAGTGCGCCGCATCGCCGGGATGGACACCACGCCGGTGGTCAGCACGTTGGAGATCACGCTGCCGCTCATCGAGCCCATGAAGCCGCTGGCGAAAATCGCGACCTTCGCCGCGCCGCCGCGGAACTGGCCGACCAGCGCCAGCGCCAGATCGTTGAAGAACCGGCCGCCGCCGGTCTGCTGCAGGGCAGCGCCGAAGACGATGAAGCCGACGACCAGTTCGCCAAAGGCCCGCATCGGGATGCCGAAGGAGCTTTCGCTGGAGATGATGTGGAAAGCGATCGTGTCTTCAAGTGGCAGCGGATAGCCCGAGATCGGCCCCGGCACCTTGTCGGCGAAGGCCGGATAGAGCGAGAACAGCAGCACGATGGCGAAGATGATGGTGCCGCCGGTGCGCCGCGTCGCCTCCAGGATCAGGACCCAGAACACGAAGGACAGGATCATCGCCGTCTGCGGGGCGGCATATTCCCAGCCGGCCGACAGCGCCTCCTCGCCGGTCCAGACGAAATAGCCGGCAACAGCCAGCGACAGCGCGCCGAGCAGGATGTCGTACCAGGGCACAGCCCCCTGGACGTCGCCCTTCCCGCGCAGCGGAAAGACGATATAGGTCAGGCAGAGGAAGATACCGGCCAGCGAATAAAGATAGCGGTTGTCCAGGACAACGAGGCCGAACAGCTGCAAATTGAACAGCTGGTTCACCGACAGCAGCACGGCGGCCAGCGTCAGTATGACGAAAACCGTGCGGAGCGGACCGTCGATGGTGCGGTACTGCAGAACGTCCGAAAGCGACTGGGCGCCGGCCGCGCCATCATTCTCTGCCGAGGTCATGTAAGCAAACCCTGCGCGAAGCGGAATAGATCAGCCGTGTAAGGAAAAAACGGCGCCCGGTGGTGTGCCGGGCGCCGTCCTTAAGCTCATGTGGATCAGTTATAGACCACGTCGAAGCCGCCGGCCTGCAGGGCCTTGGCACGGGTCTCCATCCAGGCCTTCTTGAAGGCCTCGTCATCGCTGATGTTCTTGGCGGTGACCTCGGCCCAGGCCTTCTTCAGCACCTGCTGACGCTCGATCAGCTTGTCATTGTGCTGCTGATGCTCGTCTTTCCAGACGCCGGCTTCCTTCAGATAGGCGATGGCGCCCTCATGATAGGGAACGGCCCACTTCAGGATCTGCCGGTCCAGCGCCCAGCCATTGATGCCCGGCGCAGCGCCCTTGTACTTCGGGAACTGCTCGATCATCGCCCTGGTCATGGAATAGGCGAGGGCCTTGTCCTGGGTCGGATAGGCAATCAGGATCGGATAGGGATAGGCAGCACCCTCATGCGGCTTTTCCGCCGACAGGCCGGCACCGACCGTGCCCATGTTCGGCGCGAAGAACGGCGCGTTCGCCTGCAGGCGCTTCCAGCCTTCCTTGTCGCCATGCGGCAGCGGCGGCCAGAACAGGCCGCGCGGCGAGGCTTCCAGCTGATAGGCCTTGCCCGAGGTGGTGGAGGCGAAGGCGGCGTCCGCCTGGCCGTTCACGATGCCGTCCCAGGACGGGCCGAAACCCCCGAACTCAACTTTCACCACATCATCCCAGGTGAGACCGCCGAAGGCCAGGATGGCGCGGACATTCTCGTTCAGCGCCGGGGCGCCGACGACCCAGGCGACGCGCTTGCCCTTCAGGTCCGCGATGGTCTTGATGCCGACATCGGCGGCGACGCCGACCGACAGGTTGCCCTCGCTGTTGGAAGCAAGCAGCACGCGGTTCTCCTGCGGGCCCCACTCCTTGCTGCCGAACTCGAACACGCCTTCCTGCGCCATGAAGCTGGCGCCGACGCCGGTGGCGGAGAAATGCACCTTGCCGGCGCGCAGCGGCACCTGGCGGGAAACGTCATTCTTGCCCGGCAGCACGCGCAGGTCGGTGCCATAGGCATCCTTCAGCGCCTTGCCGATGGCGACGGACTGGTTATAGCCGGCGGAGCCGACGTCATAGGCCGTCCAGGCGATGGTCGAGGGCAGATCGACCTTGCCCTGGGCAAGCGCCGGGGCACCGGCGGAGAACACGACGCCGGCTGCCAGAACGGCACCCCAGACGGATTTCGAGCGCAAATATGTCATGGATAGGCAACCTCCCTAAAGGTACCGGCCGCTTCGGTTCTTTTCGGCTTTGCCGACTGCGGCCGCGTTTTCGTTTCATGGTCCGCACTCCCCCTCATGGCCTCGTGGGGAATGCAATCTTATTCACTCCCCTGCCGCGAGCGGGCATTTGCGGAATTGAATTTCACACATCAAAAATAGCCAGCACGGCTGCTATCCGCAACAGCCAACTTGAAAAGCCGGGAAATGCCGTGGAGCATGCCCGGCCAAAGAAACAGGAGGATACCCCCAATGCTGAAAGCCGACTTCGCCGGAAAACGCGCCCTGGTCACGGGCGGCGCGTCGGGTATCGGGCTGGCCACTGCCCGGGCGCTGGCTGCCTGCGGTGCCGCCGTTGCCGTGAACCATCTGGCGGACGATCCGCGCGGGCCGGAGGCCGTTGCCGCGATCCGGGAGGCCGGCGGCACCGCGCTGACGGCGCCGGGCGACGTGTCCAATCCGGAACAGGCGGCGGCGATGGTGGAGACGGCGGCAAAGGCGCTGGGCGGGCTCGACATCCTCATCAACAACGCGGCGACGCCGGGCTCGCTGGAGCCGATCCCCTTCGCCGACCTCGACGCGATGACCGAGGAATTCTGGGGCAAGCTACTGTCCACCAACCTGGTCGGCCCGTTCCGCTGCACCCGCGCCGCCGTGCCCTACCTGCGCGAATCGCGCGGCTGCATCGTCTCCACCGCTTCCATCGCCGGCATGGGAGGCAATGCCAGCTCGCTGGCCTATGGCGCTGCTAAGGCGGGCCTCATCAACCTGACGCGCAACCTCGCCAAGGCGCTGGGACCGGACATCCGCGTGAACGCGGTCGCCCCCGGCCTCACCCGCACGCCTTGGACCGACACCTGGCCCGACGAGCGCAAGGACCGCTCTGTCGCCAACACCATGCTGCTGCGCATGGTGGAGCCGGAGGATGTGGCCGATGCCATGGTCTATCTCTGCGCCAACAAGGCGGTGACCGGCCAGACCGTGGTGGTCGATTGCGGCCGGATGTTCTGACTGCCCTCAACTTGTCACCCCCGGGCTTGACCCGGGGGTCCAGGGGCCACGTGTTGTAACGTTCCAGGCAGGGCACCGCCCCTGGATTGCCGGGTCAAGCCCGGCAATGACATTAGAGAAAATTCCTACCCTGCCCCGTACCTACCCCGACCAGGTTCGGTAGCGGCGCGGGGCGGACAGATATTCCAGAACCCGGTGATTGTTGGTGTCGCTGACCAGCAGCCGGCCGGACCCGTCCGCGGTAATCCCGGCCGGTTCAGCCAGTGGCAGGCACAGCGAATCTTCGCACAGGAAGCCGTCATCCAGGTCGCGCACGGTGCGGTCGGCGAAATCCACCACGCGCAGCGCGTTATTGTAGCTGTCGGCAACCAGCAGCCCGCCTTCCGGTCCGGCCTCCTCCCACCAGTCGAGGCCGAGGCAATGCTGCAGCCGCGCGCTGGCATAGTCGCCATTCACATGGCCGAACTCGAACAGCCCCTGGCCGACAAGCGTCTCGACCACCGGCCCTTCCGGCGTGCTGCGCACGGCCCGGACCGAGGAGGTTTCGCTGTCGGCGAAATAGAGCGTGCCGCCATCGGGCGACAGGGCGAGGCCGCTGGGCTGCGCCAGCGTCGCCTCCGCCGCCGGCCCGTCGGTGATGTTCTCGCCGCCGCTGCCGGCCAGCCGGACCACTTCCGCGCGGGCGAAATCGATATAGCCAAGCTGGTGGGTGCCGGCATTGGCGAAATACAGCGTGCCGCCGGACAGCGCCAGATCCCAGGGCGAGGCCAGTTCCGCATCGGCGAAGGGCACCGCACTTTGCAGCACGTAGCCACGCCGGCCATTGCCAGCCAGCGTTGTCACCTGCCCGGTCTGGCGGTCGATACGGCGGATCGCGTGGTTGCCAGTATCGGCGACATAGATCGCCCCGGTATCGGCGGCCAGCCCCTGCGGATCGCGGAAGCGCGCCCGGTCCGCCGGCCCGTTGGCGAATCCCGCCTCGCCGCTGCCGAAGCGCATCAGCTCCCGCCCCTCATCGTCCAGGATAACGATCTGATGGTGCCCGGAATCCGCCAGCATCCACAGCTTGCCGGGACTATCCGGCGCTTCCGGCAGGGGCTTGATCTTCCCGGGAAAGCGGAACCGCGCCGAGGGCATCCTCTCCGGTTCCACGTCGAGCGGACGCGGTCGCATCACGCCCTTGCGGCGATAGTCCTTCAGCGTCTTTTCGACGACTTCCTGCAGCCGCTCCGCATCCGGCTCGCCGGAATGCTGGCCGATCACATAGCCGTCCGGCGAGACAAAGATCAGCGTCGGCCAGGCCCGCACCGCATATTCCTGCCACAGCAGGAAGTCCGGATCGTGCACCACCGGATGGACGATGCCATGGCGCGCGATGGCGTGGCGGACATTCCCCGGCTCGCGTTCGGCGGCGAATTTCGGCGAATGCACGCCGATCACCGCGACATCCTCGGGGAAGGCCTGTTCCAGCCGCTTCAGCGTCGGCAGGATGTGCAGGCAGTTGATGCAGCAGAAGGTCCAGAAATCCAGGATCAGCAGCTTGCCGCGCAAATCCGCCAGCGACAGCTTCTTCGGCACGTTGAACCAGGCCAGGCCTGGGCGGTCGATATCGGGCGCGCGGACGGCGGCGGCAGGCATCGGGGCTCCTGTCGTTTCGGACAGCGCCAATTTAACCGCTAGATCCCGTCAGGCGGGAAAAAATTGCTGCCGCCTGGCCTCAATACAGATGCTGGCCGCCAGTAACGAAAATCTCGGTGCCGGTGACATAGCCGAACTGGTCGGAACACAGCGCAAAGACAGTCGAGGCGACATCCTCCGGCTTGCCGAGCCGGTGCATCGGGATGCGCGGCACCAGCATCTCGTACTCCGGCGACAGCATGGCAGTCTCTATCTCGCCCGGCGCCACCGCGTTCACCCGGACGCCCAGCTGCGCGAAATCGGCCGCCATCTCGCGGGTCAGCGCTGACAGCGCTGCCTTCGAGGTGGAATAGGCCGACCCGGCGAAGGGATGGATCGAATGACCGGCAATGGAGGTGATATTCACGATCGAGCCCTTGCCCTTGTGCAGGGCGGCGGCGAAGCCGCGGGCCAGACGCAGCGGCGCGAAGCAGTTCAGCTCGAACACCTGCTGCCAGGCATCGATATCACCGTTCAGGCAGCCCAGCCGTTCCTTGAAGTCGGTCTTGGGCGACCAGCCGGCATTGTTGATCAGCGCATGCACCGGCCCGCCATCGAGCAGCGCCGTCGCCTCGTCGATGAACGCCTTTACGCTGGCGGGGTCGAACAGGTCAGTCGGGATATGCGCCGTCCAGTAGGGATCGCGCTGGCATTCGGCCGGCGCGGCATCGCGGCTGCAGGTGATGATCTTCCAGCCCCGGTCGCGGAAATAGCGCGCGGTGGAATGACCGATGCCCCGGCTGGCGCCGGTGACGATGCAGGTCTTCGCCTGTGACAGGTCCGGGGCGGAGAGGTCCGGGGCAGGCTCGGCCTTATGGTCTATCGGGCAGGCATTCTCGGACATGGCGCACTCACAGGGGTATGGGGCGGAAGCTTCGGCGGCGCAGCATATACCATCGCCGGGACGAGCGGGAGATATTGCGAGCGATTCTCAATTAATTTCCGGCAGGCCCAGCGCATCCCTTGCCGCCGCCAGGGAGGCTTCCTTGCCCCCGCCGGTATCGATCCTGCGCCAGCCTTCGGGCGGCCTGATCCGCGCGGCCTGCGCGCGCACCACGGTGGATGTCGCGTCCGAGGCATCGCCGCGCCTGTTATCGACGCGCTCTTCCAGAAGGCGCTGTGGTGCCTCCAGCCACAGACCCTCGAAGGGTACGCCGGCCTTCGCCGCAACATTGGCGATGCCGTCACGCTGCCAGTCCTCGCCATAGACCGCATCGGCGATCACCGCATGGCCCTGCGCCAGCACCTCCCCCGCCAGCCGTGCGATCTCTGCAAAGACGCGGCGCGAGACCTCCGGCCTGTAGGCTTCCTGTGGCAGAGGATCGGTTTCCGCCACGCCGAACAGACGTTTGCGGATCACGTCGCTGCGCAGGATCACGGCACCCGGCGCCACGCCCAGAGCTGGAGCCAGTTCGCGCGCCAGCGTCGATTTGCCGGTGCCGGACAGGCCGCCAACCGCGACCAGTCGCGCCGGGGATGGGTCAAGATAGGACAGGGCCAGGTCGAGATACGACCGCGCCTCGGCCGCCACTTTTTCCCGCTTTTCCCCCTCAAGCCCGTCCACGAGCCGCGCCGTCACATGGGCGCGGATCGCCGCCCGGCAGGCCAGCATCAGCGGCAGAGCGGCCAGCCCGTCATAGCCGGTCCGCGCCAGATAGCGGTTCAGCACACGGTTGGCGTGCCCGCGCAACCCCCGATAATTGAGGTCCATCAGCAGGAAGCTGAGGTCATAGAGCGTATCGATGAGGGCGAAATCGTCGTTGAACTCGATACAGTCGAACAGCGTCGGCCGCCCGTCGATCAGGCAGATATTGCGCAGATGCAGATCGCCATGGCAGCGCCGCACATGACCGCCATCGCGCCTGTCGTCCAGCACCTTGGCCACCCGCTTCAGCGCGGCCCGGCAGCCCTGATTGACCCGTTCGATCAGCCCTGCATCGAAGACCGTGCCGATGGCGCGCTCCAGCTCCGCCGCATTGCCCTCGACATAGCCCCGGAAGGCTTTTGCCCCTCCCCGCCCCGGCGCGGTTTCCGCCGCCTCATGGAAACCGACGATGGCATCGGCCAGCCCGTCCATCAGCGGCTCCGTGAGATCGCCGCGTTCGGCCATGGTGTCGAACAGGGCAGACTGGTCGAAGCGCCGCATGACCACCAGCCAGTCCAGCGCCTCCCCCTCTTCCTGCCCCAGCACCAGCGCGCCGCTCGGCAGGCGCCGCACCGCCTGCACTTCCAGATAGAGGTCCGGCGCGGTGCGGCGGTTCAGCGCCAGCTCCGCCTCGCAGAAGGACCGGCGCTTTTCGACGGTGGAGAAATCCATGTAAGGAAAATGCACCGCCTTCTTCAGCTTGTAGGCCCGCTCGCCGGCCAGGAAGACATGGGCAGTGTGGGTCTCCAGCCGCTCCACCGGCCCTGGCCCGCCATAGGTCTCCGGCCGCGACAGGAAATCGATGACCGGCTGCTGCAGGTCGTCGGTCATGTGCCCGCCGGCGCCGGCGGGTTATCCCGTGGCGCATCCGGGATACCATGCGGGTCCTGATGGACGATGACATCGGCGCCGGGAAAGGCCGCCTCGATCTTCGCCTCCACCGCATCGGCAATGGCGTGCGCTTTGGCGAGGCTGGTGGTCCCGTCCAGTTCAAGATGCATCTGGATGAACCGGTCCGGCCCGGCGGCGCGGGTGCGCAAATCATGGACGCCCAGCACGCCGGGATGATCGCGCGCCATTACCAGGATCGACCGGCGTTCCTCGTCCGGCAGTTCGCGGTCCATCAGCATGTCCAGCGCCTCGCCGCCGATGCCGCGCGCGTTCCAGACGAGATAGAGCGCGATGCCCAGCGCGAAGACCGGATCGGCCAGTGGAAAATCGAACCAGCCGGTCAGCACCAGCGAGGCGATGATCGACAGATTGATCAGCAGATCGCCCTTGTAGTGCAGGCTGTCGGCGGAGACGACCAGCGAGCCGGTGCGGCGGATCACATGGCGCTGGAAGGCCACCAGCGCCAGCGTCAGCAGGATCGAGAACACCATGACCGCGATGCCGATCTCCTGCTGCGCCACCGGCTGCGGCGACCACAGCCGGCGCACCGCCTCCACGCTCAGGAACAGCGCCGAGCCGACGATGAAGGCGGCCTGCCCCAGCGCGGCGATGGGTTCCGCCTTGCCATGGCCGAAGCGGTGTTCCTTGTCCGCCGGGGTCAGGGCCTGGCGGATCGCCACGAAGGCGACGATGGAGGCGAAAGCATCCAGCACAGAATCGATCAGGCTGGACAGCAACGCCACCGATCCGGTCAGCAGCCAGGCCGCCAGCTTCGCGGCGATCAGCACCAGCGCCACCGACACCGCCGCATAGCTCGCCAGCCGCATCAGGCGGCCATTGGCTTGGATCGATGCGGGGGCGTCAGTCATGCGCGGTCCTGATTAGGGATACAGTTTCTCCGTCGCCCAGCCATTCCCGGCCGGCTTGTAGATCAGCCGGTCATGCAGGCGGAACGGCCTGTCCTCCCAGAACTCGAAATAATCCGGGCGGATGCGGAAGCCCGACCAGTAGGGCGGGCGCGGAATGGTGCCGACCGGGTACTTGGCGGCATATTTCGCCACCGCCTTCTCCAGCGCGAATCGGCTTTCCAGCGGGCGCGACTGCTGCGAGGCCCAGGCGCCGATCTGGCTCTGCCGGGGGCGGCTGTGGAAATACTCGTCGGCCTCGGCGTCGCTGACCTTTTCCACCGGCCCCTCGATCCGCACCTGGCGGCGCAGCGACTTCCAGTGGAACAGCAGTGCCGTCTGCGGATTACCGAGGATTTCCGTGCCCTTGCGGCTTTCGTAATTGGTGTAGAAGACGAATCCGGAAGCATCGAACCCCTTCAGCAGCACCATGCGGATCGATGGCCGGCCTTTCGCATCGACACTCGCCACCGCCATGGCGTTGGGGTCGTTGATTTCCTTCTCCTTCGCCTCCTCGAACCAGCGGGCGAACAGGTCGAAGGGGTCGTCATGCTGTGTATCGCTCATCGGGGGTCGCTCATGTGCTCGGGCCTCGGCATCGTGCGGGTCGCGGTTAAGGTAGTCAGACCATGCCGCCGGGTCCAGCCAACAACGGCAGGACAGTTATGCAAAGGCAAAGCTGGACTGTAAAAAATGCCGTTGGAACAGGGGCCGGACTCACTATCTTGTGGGGGCAGACGCCGCCCTACGTTAATATCGTATGAAATCTGGTCGGGCAGCGCCTGCCGGAACCCCTTTTCAGGTTGTTATCGAGATGATGAAGAAAACCGCCCTTGCCCTGTCCGCCCTGCTGCTGCTTGCAGCCTGCGAGAACGGCAATCACGAGAACAAGCAGACCGCCGGCACCATCCTGGGCGGTATCGCCGGCGCAGTCGCCGGTTCGCAGATCGGCGGCGGCAAGGGCCGGCTGGCGGCCGTGGCCGCAGGTGCGCTGCTGGGCGGCTTCCTTGGCAACCAGATCGGCCGCGACCTGGACGAGGTGGACCGCCAGCGCGCGAACCGGGCGATGGACCGCGCGCAGGCCGCGCCGGTCGGCGAGACCATCACCTGGAACAACCCGAACACCGGCAATTCCGGCAGCGTGACGCCGGTGCGCGAGGGTACCTCTGCCAGCGGCGAATATTGCCGCGAATTCCAGCAGACCGTCACCATCGGCGGCAAGAGCGAGAATGCCTACGGCACCGCCTGCCGCCAGCCCGACGGCAGCTGGAAGATCGTCGAATAACCGGCGGGAACAGGACCAACGATGCGCGATCCCTATGACGTGTTGGGCGTGGCGCCGAACGCGTCTCAGGCTGACATCAAGGCGGCGTTCCGCAAGCTTGCGAAGAAGTACCACCCGGACGTGAATGCCGGCGATCCGGATGTGGAGCGCAAGTTCAAGGAGGTGAACACCGCCTACAACCTGCTGTCCGACACCGACAAGCGCGCCAAGTACGACCGTGGCGACCTGGATGCGGAAGGCAATGAGCGGCGCTTTTCCAGCGGCGGCTATCGCGGCACGCGCGCCGGGACGCGCGCCAGCTCCGGCCGGTCGCGCGGCCCCTTCGGCTTTGGCGGGTCCAGCGGCAGTGCCGAGGATTTCTTCTCCGAATTCTTCCGCGCCGCCGGCATGAAGCCGGAGGATGTGAAGGCCAGCGCCGGCCAGGCGGGCGCCGGGGCCGCCGGAGCCGGGACGGCTGGTGCTGGAGCAAGTGCCGGGGCCGGCACGCGGACCCGCGATACTGAACGCGGCGCCGAGGTGCGCTACAAGCTGGATATCGAGTTCCTGGAGGCCGCCGCCGGAGCCAAGAAGCGCGTCACCTTCCCGGATGGCAAGACGCTGGAGATCACCATCCCGTCCGGCACCGAAAGCGGCCAGACACTGCGCCTGAAGGGTCAGGGCCGGCCCGGCAGCCATGGCAGCCCGCCCGGCGATGCCTTCGTCGAGGTGACGGTGAAGCCGCACCATTATTTCGAACGCCGGGACATCAACATCTATCTCGACCTGCCGGTCACACTGCAGGAAGTGGCGCTGGGTGCCTCTGTCCCGGTGCCGACCATCGACGGCAAGGTGCAGCTGCGCATCCCGGCCAACTCCAACGGCGATACCACCCTGCGCCTGAAGGGCAAGGGCGTGCCGGACCGCAAGAGCGGC